>JAAEQP010001162.1 GCA_024231375.1 bacterium
AACCGGAACCGGTTCCGGAGCGGTGAATGTCAATTCCAAGGTTGCTGCCCAGGGCGGAGCTACCGCTTCCGTCACGGCCGATGCTGCCGGAACTGGCGGTTCACGCTCTGGTGCGGACGTCATCGTGGGCGCCAATGGCATCCTGTTGGCCACGGGCGCACCCATTGCCACTGTAACAGTGACGGCCGATGACGACATCAACATTGCCGGTGCTGCAACAGCCACTGGCACCAGTGACGCAGCAATCAGTCTCGGTACCGCTTTGGACGCCTGGGGTAATGACGTGATCATCACGGGCGATGTGACAGCCACCGGCGGTTCAGCAGCGGCTGATACAGGTCAGGTGAACATCTTCACCAACAGAAACGTGGATATTAACGGCGGTTCTGTTGTGGCCACCATAGGCGCAGGCTCCGGCCTGGCCCAGGTGAATATCGGCACCATTGCCGATCCCATTGCCGGTTGGATCAATGTCCATAACGCAGGCAAAGTCACTGCCACGGGCGGCAACACCGCCAACGCGGACATCAACTTCTTCGCAGCAGGCAATGTGACTGTGGATAGCGGCACTGTTTCCGCCACCGTAGGCGCCCAGGGCGCAGGCACGGCGGCAGCAACCGTGGACTTCGGCGCGACAGGCGCCAACAAGATCGGCGGCGACGTCACCGTATCCAACGGCGGCAAGGTCCAGGCCACGGGCGGCACCGGCGCAGTGGATCATGTGAACATCTACGCGGATGGCGGCATTGTGGTTGGCAGCGGCGCAGGAACCTCCCTGGTTTCCGCTGCTTCCAAGACCGGCTCCGTCAACCTGAGCGGCGCCAAGATCGTGGTGGGCTCCGGAACCAAGGTCGGTTCCGTGACAGCCACCGGATCTCAGAATGCCATCATCAACCTCACCTCCACCGGCAGCCAAGGCATTGCGGTGGGTGTGAACGGCACGGTGCTGGCCAAGGGCGGATCGGTCCTCAACGACGTGAACCTCCTGGCAGGAACAAATGCGGCTGCTGACGTCACCATTTACGGCAACGTTCAGTCCGGCACAGGCAACAGCATTTCCAAGGTGGACATCGATGCCAAGGATATGGTGATCGTGGGCTCCAACGGAACAGTTCTCGGTTCCGGCATCACCCTGGGTTCGGTGAACATCAACGCCACCGGCGACGTGAAGATCGGCGTCACCGGCGCAGGTACAGTCACCGCCACCGGCACGGCAGCTACGGGTAACGGTATGGTGGTCATCAGTGGTCAGGATGTGACCGTGGGCGGCGCAGCCACCAATGGCGCAGTTCTGGCCAATGGCGGCTCCACGGCCAATATTACGGTCCTGAGCCTGGGCGGCGGCACGGGTCTTACCCTGGGAGCTGCAGGTTCCATCAAGGCCAATGTGGCTGGCGGCACGGGCGTCTCCTCTACAGTAGATCTCACGGCCTTCACCGGCGGTGTGTTTATCAACGGCGATGTCAAGGCCATTGCAGCCACGGGTTCGGCTGTGGCTAACATTGATGCCATGAACGGCGCGGGTGTGGTCACCATAGCCAACGGCGCCAATGTCCAGGCTACCGGTACAACGGTGGCCACGGTACAGATCAACGCGGCTGGCGCTCTCAACAGCACTGGCGCAGTGAGCATTGACGGTAACGTCCAGGCTGTGGGCGGCACTGCCACAGTGGACGTCAATTCCTTTAATGGTGGCACAAGCGCGCTGCTCATTGACACCAATGGAACCGTTTTGGCAAAGGGTGCTACCACATCCACAGCCAATCTGGACTCCAACGGAGCAGGCGGCGATGTGATGATCAAGGGTGATGTCCAGGCCGGAACAGGTGTGGGCGCCGCCATCGTGAACATCGACTCCATGGATCAGGTGATTGTGCGCAGCGGCGGCAGTGCCAAGGGCTCCGGCGCAACCCTGGGCTCGGTGGATATCGACGCCACGGGCAACGTGCTCATCGGCGCTACTGGCGTGGCTTCGGTCAAGGGCATAGCCACTGCGGCTGGCAACGCCAACGTCAACATTGATGGCGCAAACGTGACCATCGGTGGTACGGGCGCAAATAGCGGCAAGGTCCAGGCAACCGGTATTACGGCTGCCAATGTGAAGATTGACAGCACCGCCGGTACTTCCGGTATCAAGGTGGATGTCAATGGCTTGGTCGAAGCCAGCGTGGGCGCGAGCGGCGTCTTGGCTTCGGTGGAAATGGATGCCGACAATAACATCGCGCTGTCCGGTAGTGTGAAAGCTACGGCCACGGCTGGTAACGCCACGATTCTTGCAGACACAACAGCGGCTGGCGGCGTAACCGTAACCAACGGCGCCAATGTTCTGGCTACAGCAGCCGGTACGTCCACGGTTATGGTGAATAACACGGGCAATGGCACGGGCGCTATTCTTGTGGATGGCAATGTCAAGGCCGTAGGCAGCATTGGTGTTGTGGCCATCCAGTCCAATAATGCGGGAACTTCTGCCCTGGTCGTGGGTTCCAATGGCAGCATTCTGGCAAATGGAACTACGTTCGTATCCCAGGTCAGCCTCACTGGTGCAGCTGCGGGTGGGGATATCACCATCAAGGGCGATGTCACGGCCGGAACAGGCGCGGGAGTGCTTTCCCTCATTAACGTGACTGCTAATGACGGAAGCATTTCCACAACCAACGCCAGCACCATCACGACGAATACCCAAAACGGTGGTACCTCCATGGTTCTTATTAGTACAGGAGGCGGTGCGAATGCGGGTAATGTGGATATCCAAGGCCCCATCAATGTCAGGGGCGGCTCTGCCATCACCGGCAGCGTAACTGTGACGGCGGCAGAAAATGTCACCATGGGCGTTTCCGGCGATATCACAGTCAACAACGGCTCGGGTAAGGGCGCTGTGAATGTCAACATCACGGCTGATAACAAGGCCGGTTCCAACCTCGGTGCCATCACCATGGCGGACGGCGCTCTCATTGACGCCGGTTCCGGCATCATCACCATGCAAGCCGATGGCGATATATTGCTGGGTGGGTTGGTGACGACGGGTACGGGTGGGGTTGTGGTGGATGTCCAGTCCTTCAGCAAGGGGATCCTGGACAACGGCGACACCCATACGGACATCACGGCTGTGGGCGCGGGCGCCTGGGTGAGTCTCCAGGCCGAAGATCTCATTGGCCGGGTCAAGAACGACGATGTCATGGAAGATCCGGGCAGCGCTCTGGTGGGTCTGCGTCCGGACACGGACGGCACGGGCAACGCCATCGACACCCAGATGCACAGTCTCATCGTGGTCACCGACGGCAACGACGGGGTGACCGGCGACGAGATTTCCATAGACAACACGGGCAATTTTGCCCTGACCCTGGGCAAGCTGGGCTCGGCCAATCTGGTCATGCCCTCCCAGAACCAGACAGCCTCCATGTACATCCGCAATGACGCGGACATCACGGTGTCTGCCTGGACCTTGGATCAGAACGACAACGTGGGTCTCATCGCCACCACGGGCAACGTGACCATCCCGGATTCGGGTTCCCTGGGCACGGTGTTTGACGGCGGCACAGGCGCGGCCTTCAATTTCAAGGCGGGCCAGTTGCCCGACATCAGCGTGGGCACGGGTACGGTGCGTCTGGAAGCCTCCACCAAGGCGGGCACGGGCATCGTGCGCGACAGCGGAAGCAACGCCCTGACGATTCAGGCCGAGGACTTGCTGTTGAAGTCCACGTACTTAAACTCCGAGAACATCACCAACACGGACCGTTTTGACAGCAACGGCAAGTACGCATACCGGGCCAATGCAGAGCCGGATTACGTGCCGCTGCCTGACACCACGGCCTTCCATGTGGTGGCGGAAGTGACCAACCTGGATGTGGAGATCGCCAAGGCTGGCGCAGACTTCCATTTTGCCCAGGCCAATGATGCGGGAGGCAGTGCCAATGACCTGACGGTCCAGGATCTGGACGCCGACGGCAACTCCATGGTGATCAACGGCAACGCAGCCAACCCGGACGCCGACATTTTGCTTTACGGCGCCAACGGCACGGGCGCGGGCGCCAGTGACGGCCTGACCCTGACCATTGACGATGCGGTGAGCGCCTTGGACGGCAACATCGCCCTGTGGGTGGACAGCGCTGTGGGCCAGACCGACGGCGGTGTGGTGATCGGGTCTGCGGCTCGTGTGACCACGGATGCAGGCGGGGATCAGCTGGGCGCCCTGTACATTGAGGGCGACACCAACATCCAGGCCGGTGCTGTGGTCAACGCCAACAGCGGCGAGGTTCTGGTGATTCACGCTTCGGCCAACCACATCATCATCCAGGGCCATCAGGTGGGTGCTGGAACGGTGTCTCTGGATCCGGGCGGGAATAATGAGTGGGATATCCGCTTCATGCCGGGATCGAGTCTGACGGTGAACGCGGGGGATCTGAACATCAAGAACGCAGCCACCTTTGAGATGCGGTCTGCGGGCGGTTCGGTGTCTTACGCGGACGTGAACAATGGCGGCGATCCGCTTTTGGGCAATGTGAATATCGACGACGTTTACAACGTGGTCATGGCGGCAGGCACGCGGATGGAAGCCGAAGGCAACATCAACGTGGGTCAGGATACGGCAGGCAACCCGGCTCCGGACAACGACGCCAACCCGGTGTACTATTTTGAGATGGACAGTTCCGCGACCTTGAATGCTTTTGGGGACATCACCATAGAGGTGGAAGGCCCCACCAAGCTGGGCGCTTTGAACTCGGATCTGGACGGAGTGGGCGGCGGCAACATCACGGTGACGGCCAAGAACACGCCAAGTGTGGATCCGGTGGGCGATCCTGCCTTTGGCAAGGCCGGTTCTGCCAGCCCGGGCGCGGTGCCTGACAACACGGCACTGGGAGCCCAGGGCGACATAGCGCTCCAGGGCGTGCTGAACCCCAATGGCAACAACGTGACCCTGACGTCCTCCAGCGGCAGTGTGGGTGACAGCGGCGGCGAGGTGGTGGACACCAATATCTTCACGGTGTCGGCCAAGCTGGCCATTGGTACGGCCAGTGACGCCATTGACATCGATGCTCTGGTGGTGGACTCCACGGCCACGGGCACGGGGGCGGCCACGTACATCAACAACACGCCTTCGGGCAATGTGCGTGCGGATTTCAACTCCAATGGCGGTCCCATTGTTTACAGCCAGCAGGGACAGGATTTGCTCCTGGTGGACGATTTGGCATGGGGCGGCTTGGATGTGGACGGATCTTCGGTGCTGAGCAACAACGGCGACGTGACCATGGATCCGCCGGTGAACGTGATCATTGCCAGCGATGTGAACGTGGGGACGGGGACTTACATCCTGTCGGCCAACGGCAACATCACCCAGGGTCCGGGATCGGGCAAGTTGGGTGGCGACATTCTGGCCAAGAACGTGTACCTGGTGGCGGATCTGGACAAGAACGGCGTGGGCAGCTTTATCCAGGATGCCTCGTCTACGGCGGTGAGCATTGTGGCCACGGGTGGCAATGTGGATATTGAGGCGGCGGCGTTCAGGCTGGACGATGTCCAGGCGGCTACGGGCCGGATTGATCTCATCGCCACCACGGGCAATGTGGTGGAGTTTGCGCACGACGCGGGTGCGGATCTGGTTGCCCAGACCATTAATATAGTAGCGGACGCGGGCACCATTGGTGCAGCGGCTGCTCCTGGGGCTCTGGAGTTTGACGCCACCACGCGTTTGGATGCGGATACGAGCCAGGGCAACACCGACATGTACCTGGCCTATGCGGGTGCGGGGGGCAGCGCCAATATCGGTCTGCTCAACGCAGGCGGCGGCATCATCACCCTGGACGCTTCGGGGACGGGTGCGGCAGCGGCGGTAGTGGACGCCAATCTTGAGGCGAATAATATTACGGCGTCCCAGTTGAACATCAGCAACGCCACGACCATAGATCTGGACACCACGGTGGGTGTGCTGAACCTGAGCTCCACGGGGAATGTGACCATTGACGAGGCCAACGGCCTGGACAATGTGATGATCACCTCGGCCAGCGGCGGCATTGATGTGGAGGCCAACGGTTCTGTGGATCTGCTTGCCACGGGCGTGCTGTCGGCGGGCTCTGACAAGAGCATTGCGGTGACCACGTCTTCCGGTAGCATCACCATAGACGCGGCGGCCACAGTGACCTCCCCAGGCTCTGGCGGCATTACGCTGGAAGCGGCGGGTAATGTGGATGTGGAACTTCCCATCCTCAACGCCGTCAGCGGCGATGTGGTCCTCACCTCCTTTGGCGGCAACGTGGATGTGGTTGGCATTACGGCCAATGACGCCACGCTGACGGCACAGGGCAATGTGACGAGCACGGGAGTTGTGACGGCAGCGGGCGATGTGGTTTACGACGCCCAGGGCACGGCCAAGAACACGGGCGCCATCGGCGCGGCAGGCAGTGTGACCATCACCTCCAATGCTGCCGGTGCAGCGGCAGTGGATGTGGATGCGGCCATTACGGCAGGTTCGGGCGATGTGACGCTCACGGCCAACCTGGGCAACGTGGATGCGGACGCCAAGGTGACCTCCACCAGCGCGGACGTGATCATCACGGGCCAGCAGGTGGATGTGACGGCGGTGTCGGCGGCTTCCGGTGACATCCGGATGACGGCCACAGATACCTCGGTGACGGCCACGGGTCTGGTGGCAGCCGGTTCCAATGTATTGATCGGCGCAGACACCAGCGTGACCGTGGGCCAGGTAACGGCAGGCAATGACTTCCGCGTGGATGCGGGCACCACCTTCCAGAACAATGGCACGGTGGTCGCCACGGGCGATGCGGTGGTGGTGGCTCAGGATCAGTTGAAGGTGGGGGCGGCATTGTCCGGCGCCACGGTGAGCCTGGAGTCCACGGCTGCGGACCTGGATTTGAATGCTACGGTGACGGCCACGGGCGGCGACATGTCCCTGAAGGCGGCTACCAATATAGTAGGCACGGCTCTGATCAGCACCAAGACCGGCGACATCGTTATGAACGCGGGTTCGGCGGTGACGGTGGGTGCGGTGACGGCTGGTACCGCGGGCAGTGGCGACATTGTAGCGGTTGCGGGCACCACATTCGCTAACAGCGGTGCGGTGACAGCCAGAGGCGACATCACGGTGGATGCCGACACTTCCATCATAACCAACGGCGGCGTGACAGCCACCGGCGGCGATGTGGACTTTGTGAGTGAAGGTCTGATCCAGATCAACTCGGCCCTTTCTGGCGGCACGGTGGATCTGAACTCCACGGCTAACGCGGTGGATCTCCAGAACACGGTGTCTTCCACGGGCGGTGCAGTGATCATCACAGCGGCCACGACCATCGACTCCAAGGCGGCCACCGGTACCATCACGGCAGCCACCCTGGCTCAGTTGACGGCCGGCGGCGCCATCACCTTGCTGGACGGAGTGGGCGCCAACAGTATCCAGATTCTCAGCCAGACGGGCGGAGTGTCTGTGGAAGCGTTGACGGCCGCCACCGGCGACTTGACGGTGAACGCGGGCGCAGGGGCCTTTGTGACCAACACGGCTCTGGTGCAGGCCACGGCTGGCGATGTGATCATCACGGCTGACGGCGGCATCACCACGGGCGCGGGCGTGACGGCCACGGCCGGGGACTTGACCCTGACCAGCGCGGCAGCCATTGATACGGCGGGCAATGCTCTGACGGCGGGATCTGACATCAACGTGAACGGCGGCACCACGGTGGATCTGGATGCGGTGACGGCGGGTGCAGCGGTGTCGGTGACGGGCGTAGGCGCGGTGGATCTGGACGGTGCGGTAAGCGGCGCCACAGTGAACATTGAGTCCACAGGTTCGAACCTGGATATTGGCGCCACGGTGGACTCCACGGGCGGCGCTCTGACGTTGATCGCGGCCACCGATATAGCCACCACGGGCGCAGGCGCGCCAGTGCTGACGGCCACGGGCGGCGACGCCACCCTGACGGCTGGCGGGTCCATCACCCTCATCGACCAAATCCAGTCCACGGGAGCCGCCGTGATCCTGACGGCAGGCAGCAACGTGGCTGTGGAGCAGGTGGATGCGGGCACGGACGTGTTAGTGAACGCCGGCGGCACCTTTGGTAACAGCGGAGTGGTGACGGGCGCGGATGATGTGAACATCTCCGCTGACGGCGGCATCACGGCAGGCGCCGATATAGCGGCCACTTCCGGGGATCTCTCCCTGACCAGCGCGGGCTCCATTGATACGGCGGGCAACGCCCTGAGCGCGGGCTCTGACATCAACA
>JAAEQP010001163.1 GCA_024231375.1 bacterium
GGGTTCCCGCTTTTTCGCTTTATCTTGTCTGCCGACGTTGGCAGTGGACAACCGCTTGCGGGAATGGGGCGTTTTTTGGTATTCTGGCTGCCTTAACGGCTCTGGGCTATGGGGTGTTGTATAGATGGTGAGTGCGGGAAACTCTTGTCATGTGACTTTTTACTCTTGACAAGGATCTTTCTGTTTACTACAATTAAAATCAAGGGTTTATGTAGGCTTGACGGGTCTGCGCAAACTCAGAATTCGTCGTGACTCGTGAAGTTGTGGTTTGTGCGCACGTGGCGCGCGGCCCGCGGACGAGTCGTGGCGGGGTATGGGGTACGTTGGTGGACTCGATCCGTGAAGCGGCGGACCGAGGCCAAGGGCACGGGTGACCAATGATGGCTGGTCGAAAACGTTCACGAGCAAAGCGCCTGGTCCTGGACGTGGGCTATAGCGCGGTACGGCTGTGTGAACTGACGCCAACCAAGACGGGGTACCAGTTGACCCGCTACCATCAGCGGGAGTTTGCCGTAACGCCCGAGATGGAAGAGTCCGAGCAGCAGGAGGTGCGGTCGGCGACGCTGGCGGCCCTGCTCAAAGAGACCAAGATCCGCACGAGGAAGGCGATTGTGGGCGTTCCCGGCCAATCGGTCTTCATGCGGCCGCGCGCGCTGCCCCCGGTGCCCGACTACAAAGTCAACCAGATCATCCGCTACGAGATTCTCCAGCAGATTCCCTTCTCCATCGACCAGATTGCCTATGACTATCAAGTGCTGAACCGCACCGAAGCGGGCGGGTACGAAGTGCTGATGGCAGCGATCAAGGTCGACGTGGTCGAGAAGTGCGTATCGATTCTGAAGGACGTGAAGCGGTCCGTCGGGTGCGTGGATGTATGTCCTTTGGCCGCGTACAACTGGCTGAAACACTCGGGCGAGTTCGGCGAGCAAGGCGAATGCGTCGCTCTCGTGGACTTGGGCGCGTCGACAACCGACATCGTCATCGAGCGCGACGGGCAATTCCGGTTCCCGCGCAGCATCAACTTCGGCGGCAACGACATCACCTCCGCCATCAGCCGCGAGTTCGGGATGTCGTGGGAAGACGCCGAGAAACTGAAGCGCGAGCGCGGCTTTGCACCCACGGGCGATGCTCAGAAGGACGGCAAGGGCGGCCAGGTTATCGGCGGCGTGTTGACCCGGCTCATGTCGGAGATCACGCGGTCCTTTGCGTACTTCCGATCGCAGCCTGGCGGCGGACCGGTGTCGCGAGTGGTGGTGACTGGCGGCGGGGCCTGCCTGCGCTACATGATCCCCTTCATGCAGCGTCAACTCGGAGTGGAGGTGCGGATCGCACAGCCGCTCACGGGCCTTGCGATTGCGCCGGGCGCCCAGGAGGTCAACGAGCATCCCGAGCAGGCGCCGGTGGTGCTCGGGCTTGCCTTACGCAGTCGCGAGCACGTGCCGATCGAGATCGATCTGATTCCGCCGCGGGTGCTCGAAGCCGCCCGTCGCCAAGAGCAGGCGCTGTACTATGCGGCCTCGATCGTGGTGACCGCCCTGATCCTGGCTTCCATGATTCCCGTGCGCAAGGAACGCAACGAGCAGGCGCTGCAACGCATTGAGCAGATGAAACAGGTGTTGCGGGATTACGATCCCAAGTTCCCGCTGGAGACCGAGAACCCGAACACCTGGAAATCCGCGTATGAGACGCAAGTCGACAAGGCCTCCGCCGCCGTCGGATTCTACGCGGATAATCTGCTTAAGATGGAGAAGGTGTTCCAAGCGCGCCCACAGTGGTTGAAGTATATGAACGCCATTAACGACGCGCGGGTCGGTGCCCTGAAGCAGTTCGAGGGCCAGCGGAAGCTGATCGTGATCCACACCATGGAATCGACCCAGATCAAACCGGTTCCGCCGCCCGAGGGGACGCCGCAGGGGAAACAGGCATTTACCAGCAGTGGTTTCCCGCCAGACACGGTCATTTCCCCGGCTCAGCGGTCGGGCGAGGCCGTTCCCGTGCCTCTGCCCAACGGAATGACCATTCGGGGGTATGCGACCGATTGGGACCTGATCGAGGCGTTCATTGCCCAACTTGAGGAGCGCGAAGAGTTTCGGGACACAGGCGAGAAACCGGTCAGCGGCGTCTACTACCAGACACGTGAGATCAACAAGGTGCCCATGTCGGTTCTGTACAGTGCGCCCGCAGCCATGGCGACGCCGCGGCTGACGTCGTCCTCGGGCGAGAGATCGTCCCGGCGGTCCGGAGGTCTGAGTAGTCTGGGCGGGGGGGCGCGCCGCCCTTCATCGGCGACCATGGGGGTCTCGCAACCGACGGGCCCCACGTTGCGTACCTTCAGGATAGACCTCCAATACGGGGGGAACCGCATCGAGAACGCATACCGTGTGTCCGAGGCGGGGCAGGTCGACGGAGGCCGCGGTGGTCGCACGCTTGGCGGCGAGGGCCGTGAAGGGCTTCGAGGGGCCTTTGGGAACAGGGGCCAGGATGCCGATGGCGAGGCCACGGACGATGCTGAAGGCGCAGACGATGAATAGGCAAGACGGCAAGACACCTGAGGGCAGGTCTTGAAGAAGAAGAAGAATATCATAGCGCTTCTCATCCTACTGGCGGTCGTGGGCGGGTTCTACGCTGCGTACCGGTACTACATCCAGGAGTTGCTGTCCACCTACGCGAAGAACGAGGAGCGTTTGGCGCAGTTGGAGCAGAAGCGCAAGTCTCTTGCGATGACTTTCCAGGATTGGCGCCCGGAACTGGTGCTGGCAGCCTATGAACGGCAGATAGAGCCGTGGAGGAGCGAGGTAGACCGATGGGCCGAGTTCTTCCAGGTGCGAGGCGACGACGAAGCCAACCGCCCCCCCGAAGGTGAAGTGCCGCGGTTCTGGTACGAGACCGTCTTCATGGAGCGGTACAACGATCTTCAGCGGCACGCCTTCGCCAAGGGAGTCGTCATACCGCGGAACACGTTCGGCGCGGAACAGCCATCGGCGCTGATGAGCCAGGATGTGAGCTTCTTCCAGGTCCTCAATTGGCTGCGCGCGTATCAACTGGGGGATGTTGCCACTCGTATGCTCCTCGACAAGAACGCCCGTCAGATCAACACGGTCGAGGTGTGGCCGTCGCGGAAGGTCATGGGGATTTTCAAACTTCAGCAATACGGTTTCGGCTTCCAGATGACACTTGGCGACCTGGCCGGTCTGTTGGGCGACCTGAACGAGGGCGATTTGGAGAACCCGTCGGACGGGAATCGCTTCCATCGGGTGGCGGGGATACGCATCGCCAACAGTCAGGTTATGAACCCCACGCCTCTGCTGCGGGTTCAGATGCTTGTGAACGATCTTGAATACGTCAGGCAGCAGCCGCCGGCCAAACCCCAAGATGCCCAAGCCCGTATGCGGGCGCTGTCAGGCGAGGGCGATGGCGAGGGGCGGAGAGGCGGACGGTTCGATCGGGAAGAGCGTACGTGGTGGCAGAATTTTCGAAGGAAGTATCTCCCCTTCTAAGGGAACGGGAGAGCGCGGCATACAGGGTGACGTGGGAACGTATACGTGGAACATCTTCGTAGCATAGGCACTCGGATCTGGCTCAACAAGGAGAAACTGGTTCTAGTGATTCTCCTGGTGGCCCTCGTGTATCAAGGACACACGATATTCTATCCCGAGGAGCGCGCCGACCTTCCGAACGCGGTCTCGCCAAAGCCTCCCCGATTCAACGAGGCCAACAGCGAGGAGTACATCGGGCAGATCATGGACGAACTCGAGATTCCGACGATCTCCTTGCCGCCGGAGCCCTTTGCTCCCGTCCCCGTTTCGGGACTGACCGGGGCCAATCCGTTCTCGGTTCATGGGTCCACCTTGGGAGGTGCTCCCCGCGAAGAGGCACGAGAGACGGTTGAGACACCCCAAGTCGTGGTGGAGCGGATTCAGCCCGCCGCGGATGGTTCGGTACGTGCCTGGATCAAAGTTGGGGAGCGTCGGGCCAGGCCGCGTACCGTGGGGGCCGAGTTTGATGGATACACCTTAGACAGCATAGACGCTGAAGGACAGTCGGTCGTGGTCACTTCGAAGGCCGATGGCCGGCAATACAGCTACCGAGTGGAGGGTGCGAGTTGATTAACGCGCCGAGGGTTCAGTATAGTGTCCAATCTCAATCGCGGAAGGAAGGGTTTCTGATGAGTACATGGTTGCCGCGGTCAACCACCGCAAACGGCGTGACGATTGCGTTGCTCATCGTAGCAATGGCACTCGCCGCCTCGGGATCTGCCTGGGCACAGGATCAGGCGCCCAGTGGCACGCCGACGCCAGAGGCTCAGGCCGGTGACGACGCAGTGTCCACGATTCCGGAAGCAGCACAGTTCTACCGGGATGGAGTGAGGCTCTACAAAGAGAACAAGTTCGCCGAAGCGCTGAACAAGTTCAACAGGGCTCTCGCACTCGATCCGTCCATGGAGAACGCCAAGCTGATGGTCCGGCGTTGCGAAGGCAAGATCCAGATCGCGGCCTCCGGACGCGACGCCGCCGAGATCCCCGAGTTCGAGACCCCTTTCGATGCCGGATTCACAGACAGCGAGGGGAACATCCAGATCCCCACCTCGGCTGAAGATGTGAAGCTGAAGCGCATCAAGGAGTTGATGGAGGAGGGGCAGAAGTACCTCGACCACAAGAAGTTCAGGCGCGCTGTCGACGTCTTCAACCAGCTTCTCCTGATCGCGCCCGACAACATGACCGCCCAACGGCTTCTTCAGGAAGCCACCGTGGGTGCATACGACGAGCGCATCGACGATGTGTGGCAGGATTTGGAGATCCAGGCCCAGGATATCCGCCACAACATCGAATCGAAGAAGCTGATCCCGGAAGGATACGACGCGAACGGTATGAAGCGATTCGCGGTGAGGCTTCCCGTCGAAGAGCAGTTGGGCGAAGAGGCGATGACGCTGGAGGACCAGCAGCAGGCCTACATTGAGAAGGCCCTTGATTCCCCGGTCGGCCTCGACATGGAAGACGAGATGCACGTCAGCGAAATGCTGCAGTTGTTTGGTGATTTCGTCCAGATCAACATCGTGCTGGACGAGCGTGTGGTAGCGCCTCCGCGCCCCGACGTGCAGCAGCAACAGACCCAGCAGCCGGGTGCCTTTCCGCAGCAGTTCCAGGGTTCCTTCCCACAAGGCAATCAGAACCCGTTCCAGCAGAACCGGCCGAACCCGTTCCAGCAGAACCGGCCGAACCAGTTCCAGCAGAACCGGCCGAACCAGCTCAACCAGTCGGGGTTGAGCGGCGAGCAGGTCACCGACGGGTACGTGAAGTTCACGAGCCTGGACAACGTGAAGCTTCGCGACGCGCTGACGGCCCTCCTCAGGCCGCTGAATCTCGCGTATGTAGTCAAGCCTACCTACATTTGGGTCAGCACCCCGGAGAAGATTCGCACGGAGGCCCTGGAGCCGCTTGAGACGCGGGTGTACGAGTTGCGCAACATCGGCGCCGAGATTCTGCCCAAGGTCGTCGTCACCAACCGAGGTGGCCCCGGCGGCTCGGTTGGCGGCGGTCGGAACAACATGAGCGGCGGTCGGAACAACATGAGCGGCGGCCGGAACAACATGAGCGGCGGCAGCAACTTCAGTAGTGGCGGCAGCAACATGAGCGGCGGCAGCAACATGAGCGGCGGCCGGAACAACATGAGCGGCGGCCGGAACAACATGAGCGGCGGCCGGAACAACATGAGCGGCGGCCGGAGCGGCGGTGGTAGCGGTCAGTTCTCCAACATCCTGGAGCTGGTGCGCACGGTCGACTCCTCGCAAGTTGGTGAAGAGGAAGCCGGGATTATCATCACGGCCGGGCGCACGGGAACGGGCAGCCGCCCGACCTCGCTCCAAGGACAGCAGGGCGGTTCTGACCCGGGGAGCGATTTCGGGGGCACCGAGTCCTATCAGTTTGAGGGCGGTACGCCCTTCCTCGATCTGCTGGGCGAACTCATCCCGGCGATCCGCGAGCCCGCCAGCGGCGAGCCCCTGTCGTACATGATCTATCTTCCGTCGACGAACCTGCTGCTGGTCCACAACACGCCGTCCAACCTTGAGAACTTCGAGCGGATCATCGAGGAGTTGGATGTGACGCCCAAGCAGGTCAGCATCGAGTCGAAGTTCATCACGGTGAGCGTGACGGACCTCGATAAGATCGGGTTCAACTGGGACGTGGGAATGTCCGACGCCAACAGCCGGGACAGGCCGATTTCGACCTTTCTCGATGACGACGGCAATGCCAGCACCTTCTACAGCTACGATATCAATGGCGACGGTGTGGCGGAGGAGATTCCGTTCTACACCAAGCCGGACGGCACGAGCGTGATAGACAACAAGATCGTCCAGGGCGCGATTCAGGCCTTGGCGAATCCGGGCCCGGCGGGGAACTTCAACTTCAACACGATCTTCACAGATAACGAAGACGGCGATAACCTTGGCGTCACCATGGACTTCCTCAACAGCCTTACGGAAGGTGAATTGTTGAGCGCTCCGCGTGTGACGACCATGAACCGCAAACCGGCGATCATCGCCGACTTCCTGACGCAGACGTACCAGACCCAGGTGTACACGGAACTGCAGACCAGCGTCACCGGGATTAGCGGGACCTCGACGGGTGGCCTGACCACGCAGGGCCAATATGAGCAGTTCGTGTTCGGCATCACGTTCAGCGTGACCCCGATGATCAGCGGCACGGACCACGTGCGGCTGTGGCTCAATCCACAGGTCATCTCGAAGGTGGGCGACGACGAGTTCACCCAGACAAGCCAGTTGGTCGGTGGTTCTGTGACGACTTCGCAGGTCCGCTACCCGCGGACATCGGTCCAGTCGGTGTGGACGAACGTGATTGTGCATGACGGCGACACGCTGGTCCTGGGCGGTCTCGTCTCGGATCGTACCACGAAGAACGAGCAGAAGCTGCCTTTCGTGGCGGAGCTGCCCGTACTTGGCTACTTCTTCCGGGGCAAGTCGACCGAAGTCACGCAGTCGAGTCTCCTGATCTTCGTGACAGTCGACATCATCGATCCGATGGGCGCTCGGTTCTTCGAGGCCGGCGTCTAGCCTGCGGTGTTTGACGGTACACAAGGGCGGCCCCGACGTGGGGGCCGCCCCTTTTTCATGCCATGATCTACTTAGCCTATGATATCGCGACGACCGCGGCGGCGCCCTTCGGTGCTGCATGGCTCTGCACTTCTCGCCGGCACCGGCGATTGCTCGAACGCTTCAAGCCCGCAGCGCCGGAGTTGACGGCCAGCCCCATCTGGATCCAGGCGTGCAGCGTGGGTGAGGTGACCGCCGCCAAGGCCATCGTCGCGCGCATGCGTAGCCGCTGGCCCGACATCCCCGTCCTCCTCACAACAAGCACCGTATCCGGGCGCGACCTGGCCGAACGTACGATGGGCGATGTTCCCGTGTCTTGGTTCCCCTTCGACCACCGCCTCTCGGTGACGGGTTTCCTCAGACGGGTTCGTCCTCGGTGCCTGGTGCTCGTGGAGACGGAGATCTGGCCGAACGTGTTGCGCCTCACCGACCATGCAGGGATCCCCAGCGTCATCGTCAGCGGTCGCCTGAGCGATCGGCACATGCCGCGCTACGACCGGTACCGGAGGTTCCTTCGTCCCATCCTCAGCCACCTTTGCGCCGCTGGGATGCAGAACAACGAGTACGCCGAGCGCCTTGCTTCGCTGGGCGTGTCGCACGACCGAATCCGCGTCACTGGAAGCACGAAGTTTGACGGAGTTGTCACCGACGTCTCCTCCGAGGTCAGGCGGAGCACGCGGCTGGACAACGGCTTCGCCGAGGACGGACCGATTCTCCTCTTCGGGAGCACCCGGCCTGGCGACGAGGAACTTGCTGCTCAGTGTTGGTCCAACCTCCGTAGCGCGTTCCCTGACTGGAAACTCGTCATCGCGCCGCGCCATCCCGCGCGGATCGACGAGGCCATGGCCCCTTTCGAGGAACCGGTGCTTCGTCGTTCCGATGTGCGGGACGGACGGCGTGCCCCCTCGGGAGAGCGTGTCTTCTTTCTCGATACCACCGGTGAGCTGGTGAACTTCTACGGCACGGCTACCGTAGCGGTTGTAGGCGGTAGTTTCTTCCCTGGGGTTGAAGGCCACAATCCGCTCGAACCCGCCGCCCTGGGCGTGCCCACTGTGTTCGGTCCCTACATGCGGAACTTCATCGATCCCGCCAAGGCGCTTGCAGACGCGCAGGGCGCTGTTCAGGTGCTTGGGCCGGACGCCCTGGCAGATGCTCTCCCCGGACTGCTCGCGGATGCCGACGTACGCAATCGGCTTGCGGAGCGGGGTCGTGCCGCGATCGCGGCAAACCAAGGCGCCATCGAGCGCACTCTCGACCTCGTCGAATCGGTGCTGGCCGCTGCCAAGCGGCGGGAGGGCGCAGGATGAACGTTGTGGCGCGTGCGACAGACAGCGTGCTGGCCTTCCTGGACAGTCAGCTCGAACGTTGGTCGTCGCCGCGCCTCGGCGATCTCCCCGTGGCGGTTTTCCTGCTCTCACCCGCGCTCCTCATCCTCGGCGCGTTCGGGGTGGCCCCCCTCATCTATGCCCTATACATCAGCCTGTTCGAACGGAAGCGCATGTCCACCGATTTCGTCTGGCTTGGAAACTACGCCAAAGCCCTCGGCTCCCCGGAGTTCTGGGCATGTTTCTGGAACACCGTCTACTACGCCATCGGCACCATCCCAATCACGATGGCGCTCAGTTTTCTCATCGCAAGCGCCCTCTACCGGATCGTGCGAGGACGCAGCTTCTTCCGCACGGTCTACTTTCTCCCCTACGTGACCTCGGTTGTTGCCGCAGCGACAGTCTGGCGGCGCGTGATCTTGAATCCCCAGTTCGGGTTCGTCAACGTCTTCCTTCAGTGGGCAGGCATAGGCGAAACGCGCTGGTCCCAGTGGTTGCTTGAGCCCAAAGGAGTCCTTCACCTGGCAACAAATGGATTCATCGATCAGGGGCTCGGGCCGAGCCTGGCCCTGTGCTGCATCATCCTCTTTGAGATCTGGCACTCGTGCGGGTTCATGATCGTCATCATCTTGGCCGGCCTCACGGCCATTCCGCGCGAGTTGGAGGAAAGCGCCAAGATCGACGGCGCGACTTGGTTCCAGACTACGCGGCGCATCACGGTGCCGTTGTTGTCCCCCACCCTCTTCTTCCTGCTCGTCATTAGCGCCATCCGCGCGTTCCAGGCCTTCAATAGTTTTTACGCCCTCACCGGCGACGGAAAGGGCCCGGTCGGGCGAACCGAAAACTTGACCGTCTACATCTTCGACTGCTTCTTCGTCAACGGGCAACTTGAGTACGGCGCGGCCGTGGCGGTCCTGCTTTCGCTGGCCATCGTCGGTCTCACTGTGATTCAATGGCGCTTCGTAGGCCGGAAGGTTCACTACGACTGATGCGCGGCAAGAGCCTGATATACGCGTTCCTGCTAATGGGGGCCATCCTGTCTTCGTTCCCCTTCGTCTGGATGGTGAGCACATCGCTGAAGTCTCACGAGGAGTCTATCTCGCAGGACCTGCGCATTCTCCCCTCGGAATGGCATTGGGAGAATGTTGGCAAGACCTTTGAGGCCGCCCCTTTTGGGACCTACTTCTACAACACGTTTGCCGTCGCGTTCTCCGTCACGGTCGGGGTTGTCCTCACGTCGATCCTCGCCGGGTACGCCTTTGCACGGCTGTCGTTCCCCGGCAAGAACGTACTCTTCGCGGTCATGTTGGCCACGATGATGGTGCCCTTTGAAGTCGCCTTGATCCCGAATTTCGTCTTCATCAAAGGCCTTGGATGGTACAACAGCTACGCGGCCCTGATTGTGCCTTGGTGCGCGAATGCCTTCTCCGTGTTTCTCATGCGTCAGGCCTTCCTGGCACTTCCTTCCGACTTCTTCGAGGCGGCGCGCGTAGATGGGTGCGGGCATCTGCGCTACCTTGCGTGGGTCGCGGCGCCGCTCGTGAAGCCCATGGCCGTGACGGTGGCGCTTTTCGCCTTCCTGGGTAGTTACAACAGCCTGCTGTGGCCGCTCATCGTCACCAGTCGGGACGACATGCGCGTGGTTCAGGTCGGATTGACCATGTTCACCAGCGATGAGGTCGTCCAGTTCAATCTGCTGATGTGCGCCTCCACGTTTGTCATCCTTCCGACCGTGGCGCTATACTTCGCCGCGCAACGGCACTTCCTTGAGAGTTCACTCAGCGGCGGCATAAAGGGCTAGGAGAGGCCATCATGCACACCCCAAGCTTCAGACCCTTCGTCTGGTCCACAGTCGCCGTCCTGGCGAGCGTGGGGGGCTTGTCGGGGTGCGGAGGCCCGTCGTCCAGCGACTTCCAGCCTGTGAAGCCCGAGGCCGTGTTGTTGTGGGACCGACAAACGACCCAGACGGCCGATCTGCTGCGCGACATCGTGGCAGAATTCAACGCAGGCCGGGATGGTCTCCCCGTCGAGGCCGAGTACATCGGCAACTACACCGACATCTTCCAGAAAGTCCGCGTGAGTATCGAGGCCGGCTCCGTTCCCGACCTGGCCGTGTCGTATCAGAGCATGACGTCCGAGTACATCGAGGCCCAGGCCGTTGTCCCTCTCGAGGGATTCATCGCCGATCCCGCCATCGGACTTGACGCGGAGTCGTTGAGCGATTTTTTCCCGGCAGTCATCGAGAACAACAAGTTTCCAGAGTTCGGCGGACGGATGTACTCGTTTCCCTTCTGCAAGAGCGTGCTTATGATGTATTACAACAAGCGCGTGCTGGAGGCTGCGGGCTATAGTGAGCCGCCGGCGACGTGGGATGCGTTTTTGGAGCAGTGCCGTGCGGTGAAGGCGAAGACTGGTAAGGCCGCCTATCCCGTTTCCGTGGACGCCTCAACCGTTGACGGGATGATCTTCTCGATGGGAGGCGAAGTCGTGTCGGGCCGCACCACGCTGTTCGACTCGCCCGAGTCCAAAGCCGTGTTCGCGCTCCTTGAAACACTCGCGAAGGAGAAGCTCGCCTACCCCATTGCCGGCGGAAGCCAGGACGACAAGATCGCGTTCTCAGAGAACGATGCGGCGTTCGTGTTCCGATCCAGTTCTCACCGCACCAGCATGGTCACCCTGATGGACGACGACCCGGACGCTTGGGGCATGGCCATGATTCCCCAAGGCGATCCCGGCACGCCCGTCACGGTTCTGTATGGGCCCAGCATCTGCATCTTCGCGACCGGCCCCGACCGCAACCGGACCGCTTGGGAATTCGTGAAGTTTTTCACCAGCGAGGAAAACAACGTGCGATGGGCGCTTGGCTCAGGGTATGTGCCCATCCGCAAATCCGCGGCCGACAACCCCCGGATGAATGCGTTCTGGGCTGAGTGGAAGTATAACCGTGCCGCCTACGACTGCTTGCCGCATGCGAAGTCCGAGCCCAACGTAGCCGGATGGCAGAAGGTTCGCGGCCTGATAGAGAAGGCCGAGGAAGCCGTGCTGACTGGGTATCAGAGCGCCGACGCGGCGCTGGCAGAACTGAAGCGCGCCGCCGACAGCGCGTTGTTGGACTAGGATTCAATCGCCGCCTCTGAATGGGGCGGCACCGGCACGCCGCACAGGCTATGTCTCGCCCTCGTCGCCCTCGTCGGCCTCGGGGGCCTCGCCCCTGTGCTCATGTTCGGCACTGAATTCAGCCAGGGCTTCTTCGATCTCCTGCCGCGCTTCACGCTCCGCGATCGTGCGGTCGGTTATGCGCCGATACAGGTTGCGTCTGTCGTGATGCGGGAAGTCCGAACCGCGCGCACGCCGGTCCGACTCCTTGCGCCGGTCTTGCTGCCAGTTGCCGTCCTTGTCTTTGTAGTACCCCGGCCGAAGTTCCTCTTCCACGATGCTCTCCCGATGCTTCCGGGTGTCCAGGTTTAGCCTGGCAATCCCCCGTGTCCATCAGCCGCGGCGCCTGTGTCCATCGGCTCGTCCCGGACCGGGCCGGAACCTGGGTGAAGTATAGGGATGCTCCACGGATGTCGTCAAGCTCAAGGTTCGTCCTCGTGCTGAGACTCCGTGCTGGGTCCGGTCGTCATGACCTCGTCCAGCCACGACACGACCTGCGCAACCGAGAGGGGGCGCGTCGTGAACAGGTCGGTCCCATGGGCGCCACCGCTGTACTCCAAGATCTCGGCGAACCCTCTGGCGCTCGCCTTTAGCCTGCGGCACGACGCCGCGGCGTAGGCATCTCCTTCCGCGGCGAGCAGCAGCATAGGCCGTTTCCCGAATGCGACCGCGGCCTGTTCCGTGCGTACCCCCTCGTAGTTCACGCCGGGAGAGACAAGCACGACGGCCTCGACGGAATCGTCCTGCGCGCCGAATCGCAGAGCGAGGTTGGCGCCCATGCCTGCGCCGACGATGCACACGTTACGTGGATCCGCACCCGCTTCCAGAAGCGCTTTGCGGGCCGCCGCAATGTCGCGCGTGGCCTGGGCCCAGTCGCTGGATTCGAACTCGGCGTGCGATACCGGCTCGCCTTGTCGGACCGTGCTCTCACCGTGGCCGCGGAGATCGAACACGGCGCAGCCGTAGCCGCCCTCCACAAGGCGGACGAGGAGAGGCTCCCAACACCGTGCATCCTGAGCGACGCCGTGAACAAGAACGATGCCAGGCGGATGGTCGGTGTTGGGCAAGCACAACTGAACCGACAGGCCGACACCGTCAGCGGTTGTGACGCTCACGCGTTGCCGCGACGGAGGGGGCGAGGTCCTGTCGCAGGCCAGCACACTCACTGTCAGGACACCCGCCAGAATGAAACGAAGCCAAGACATCGTCTTGCCTCACAACGAACAACGCGGAGAGGGTGGCATCATCCACCCCCTCCGCGTCGACATGGGTTGTCGATCAGCCGAGTTGGAATACGCTCTGCAGCTTCATGGCGAGACTCATGTCGCCTTTGATCTTGAGCTTGCCGGTCAGGAACGCGGTCTGGCCATTGAGTTGGCCCGCCACGATCTTGAGCCAGTTCTCGTCGGTTGCCGTCAGCGTGATGCTCGGGCTGTCGCACGTGCCTTGCTCGATCGCGACCTGGCCGTCAGCGATTTTCACGTTCCACTGACCGCCGCCATCGCCGGTGATGTCGAACTGGAACGTCGCATCCATTCCCGCCGTCTTGCTCGGGTCGACCTTGCCGGGAAGCTCGGAGAAGAATCCTTCCACTGTGTCTGCCATGATCAATCTACCTCATTTCCGTTTTGGTCCCGCACCCTTTTATAGGACAGTGCCCAACCGCCTTGGCGCACATGCCTCGTGCCAAACCAAATCCTCTCACCTCTGCCAACATCGCCGAATCGCCTTGTCTGCCAGCGTCTCCGCGACTTCCATCGAAACTCAGAGCGAAGAACCTGGCCCTGCGGAACATTCGCTCCGCGATCTTCATGCACTCAACTGTCGATGCGCATGGACGCTTACAGACACGCCGAATCCAGCCCGTGTAATGTAGCACAGGCCCGCCAAGCGGTCAATGTCAACACGCCGTCGGA
>JAAEQP010001164.1 GCA_024231375.1 bacterium
AGACGGGACTGTCCCCGATTGCCGTCCCATATGCGTATCGACCATGGAGGATGAGTCTCATGCGTTCTAAGCTGCTGATCTTGCTCTGTTTGACCCTTGTGGTGGGAGCCGCATGGGCTTCTCTCATGCCACCACCGCCCGGCCCAATCGGCTTCGAAACCCGCCTCGCACCAGGTTTCGACCCGCCCGTTGAATACGTGGTTGCCTTCGGTGAGCACCTATTCGGCGACCCTCGAACGCGGTTCTATCCTCCGAAGGTGTGGGGCCCCGAGGCCGTGCCCGTGCTCTCCGCCATGCTCCGCGATCCAGAATGGGCCAGGCACCGCCAATGGATCCTCTCGTTGTTGGACCGATTCGAGACCCCGGCTACGCCCGAAGCGCTCGCCAAGGAGGCCGAAGCCCTGCTCGCCTCGGCTCCTAAGGACGGTGAGGATGCCCATGCGATAATGAGCGTTCTAACGACGTTGGCCAAACATGATGCAACCAGGGCCGACGCCATCGCACTGAAGGCGGTCGAGGATTCCGAGTCCCCGTACTACCAGCAGCTTGTGTACTACCTGCAGAATCGTTCCACCACAACAGACGGAGCCCCGTGCAGAGACAAGCTGAAGGCCATCGCGCAATCCACCAAGGACGATAAGCTCCGAGCTCAGATCGAGCACTCGTTGGAGTCCTCTGCATCGGTGCTACGCGCCCACGAACCCATGTCGATTGTGCTGGAGCGTGAAGCAGGGGAGGCGAAGCAATGAAGCGCACATGTTTGATCGGAATCGCCGGTCTCTTCGTAGCCCTTCTGGCCACCCCCGCATGGTCTCAACCGAAGATGGGCCCTTTGGCCATAGTGGTGCAAGACGCCGAAGGCCGTCCCGTAGAAGGAGCACAGGTCCATTGCGTCAACTGGTCGAACCAGGCGCCCCGCAGCAAGCCTCTGAACGACAATGAGAAGGGCGTCACGGATGCGGACGGCCGCGTCGAGTTCTCCGACAAGACGGCTGGGCAGGCCTTCGTACGCGTCAGCGCGGGGAAGAAGGGCGGCTGGTTTCGCATGCATGGCCGCGGAGACGATCCCGAAGCCACAGTGACGATAGATGTCGGGCGCACCGTGCGTGGCACGGTGCGCGATGTGGACGGCGCAGGCGTGCCGGGCGTGACGGTCCTCGCCGACGCGTGCCTGCCGACCACCGAGACCGACGCATCCGGCCGATTCGCGGTTACGAACGTCGGCGTGGGCTACGAGCCGCAGTTGGCCTTCCTCAAGAAGGGATACGCCTCGACGAGGACGCGTGTCCATTTCGATGCGAGCGAACTGTCGGTCGTCCTGAAGAAGGGCGTTGCCTTGAAGGGGGTCGTGCTCAAGCCGGACGGCACTCCTGCAAGCGGCGCAGCCATCAACTGCTACCTCGGATACACGCACCACATCCATGCCGGGGAAGATGGCGCCTTTGCCATCCCGGATGCGCCGGTAGGGGAGACCGTACAGGTCAGCGCGCACGTTCAGCTCGACGATGTCCCGTTCAAGGCATCGGCGAGACTCGAACTTGTCGAGTCACAGGCCCCAATCCAACTCAGGTTGGAGAAGATCGTGTTCGGCGCCATCCACGGACGTGTGGTTCATACCGAGACGAAGAAGCCGGTGCGTGGCAGGGTAATGCTTGACCGGTCGAACGAGTTCTACAACCCGGACAAGGAAGCGATACTGGACAAGGATGGACGGTTCCTGTTTGATGGGCTCTACACAGGCACGCTCTACGTATTCGTCCTTCCTGCGGATGAAACGCTCTACCAACTGGGTGGGCCGTACCAGGCGCGGGTCAAGGATGCGACGCCGCTGGACATCACCCTGGAAGTCGGCAACGGCTGCTCCATCAGGGGGCGTGTTCTGACGAGCGACGGCGATCCTGTGACGAAACGACAGGTCATGTGGAAACCCATGCCCCATTACCGGGCCATCTGGACGCGGAAGGACGGGTCCTTCGTGATACCGCACCTGGACGGGGTCGGACTTCAGTACACCGTCGAGGTCGGCGACCGGGACGGCCGTCGAGCCAAGGCGGAAGTGGGCCCCTTGAAGGCTGGGCAGATTGCCGAGGGCGTGGAGCTGCGCCTTCCCGGCGCGAAGCAGGCCTCGATGCTTAGCGGATCCGTCGTGAACGAGGCGGGTGACCCCTTGGGCAATGTGCGGCTGAACTTCTGGTACACGGACAAGGAAGCGCCTGGGATGAGCTCCACCGTCACGGACGACTCCGGCGTCTTTGCGCTCAAGGTCCCGAGGAGTGGCGCGGTGAAGGTCGACGCCACGGTCGGAGTGCAGATCGAGCGCGATGGCCATTTCGAGAACTTGGGCAAGCCATGCGAAATCGTGGGTGAGAACCTTCTCGCCCTAGACGCCTCGAAAGACCAAGACCTCCAACTGACGGTCCGCATGAAGAAGCTACGCCACTTCGTCGGGAGAGTGGTTGACCCGGACGGGAAGCCCGTGAATGCGCGCGTGGAACTGGTCAAAGCAGACGGCCGGCCTGGCAATTCGGCATCGGCCTACGGCGGCACGTTCGCTATCCAGCGCGTTCCCGAGGGTGGTTTCATGGCCATCGTCACGGAGATGGGCTACAAGGCTCGCGTCCTCTTCCCTGAGGAGGAGGCCCTGTCCCCCGAGCACTCCACGACCATCGTGCTTGAACCCGGACCCTTCGCACGCGGCGAGTCGGTGTGGGAGGCCGTGACTGGTACGCCACCGACGGAGAAGAGCGTTGCGGCCATGCCGGAAGCCTTCTCCGAACGCATTCGCAGCCACGAGTCGAGTTTCTACCGTCAGGCGAATCCGCCCAAGACACCGCCCGCCGAAGGGCCTCCACCATCGACGCCGCGGACCATCTTCCAGGCGATGCGCATCATCGACGAGAACGGCGAACCCGTGAAGCGCGTTCTCATGGAACTCCACTCCCAAGGCCTGGCCAACGAATCCACCCTATACAGGAAGCCGAAAGGCCGGAAACCCCAAGCCAAGAGCAATCCGTTGGGCGTCTATGACTTCCCCATGAACCACGAAGTCGTCGTCTCGGCGCCCGGGACCGGCCGTGTCTACGTACGACCACGGTGGACCCAGAAGGAGGACGAACCGACCTTCGACGTGGTGCTTCAGAAGGCGGCCTCACTGGAGATCCGTGTGACCGACGCCACGAAACGGCCGATGGCCGGCACACCGGTCTACGCCGGACGGTACGCCTATGACAACGAACTCAACAAGAAACACTGGCACATCGCCGATACGGACGCGAAGGGTGTTGTCCGGTTCGAAGGATTGGCGCCTGGTTTCCATGCACTCGGAGTCGGTGACCTTAAAGGGGCGATGGAAGTCCTGCTGACCGCTCTAGAATCGGGCAAGAATCAGGCACAAACGGTCGCGATCGTCGACGCGGCAGGAAACAGGCCGCAAGCCATCCTTCAGAGGCTTCGCAGAGAGTGGCGCAGCTTCTCGCCGCGGAACACGCCTGACGCGATAGCCAATGCGGTCACGGCACTGTCCGATTCCGAGGGTGACGCGTTGCGGCACGAGGTGCGAGCCCGATTGAAGGTCTTGCCCACGGCTATGGGGTGGCGGTCCTGGACCCTGCGCGAGCTTCGCATGCTCGCGGCACTCTCGATTGAGTTGAACGACCGGAAAATCGTGTCCAACTTCGAAGAGCGCCTCAGAAATCTCGAGTCGGGTCCGGAGTGGCTGTCCTGGGCCGAGCAATCGGCCGCCATGCCGCTGGTCGAAGCCATTGTGGCGCTCGAGGGCAACGCGGCGACCAAGATGCTCGCCAGTGTTGCGGGCGACCCGGAACTGGACCGCGCCTCCCGCGTCGCATCGCTCATGGGGCTGGGCAAAATCGCCACGCCCGAAAGCGCGGCTGCTTTCGCGAAACTACGCGACGAGGCGTACGCGATGCCGGGCGCGCCTTTAGCCAAGGAGTCATACACCCACGCCGAGCGTATGGCGGAGGCCGCCCATATGGTGTTCTGGGTGATGACGTTGGACGAATCGAACCAGTCCAGGCGATCGTTCGACCCGAAGCAGTACCGAAACGTTACCGTGTCCGAGGATTACGCTACCGGCGAGTTGTACACCACAGCCTTCGGTGGGGCGACACGGCTCTTCTTTCGGCGCGTAGGGGACGAATGGTTGTTGGAGCGCATAGGCGGCACGATTATGCACTAACATATCCGGGGCGGTGGGGTTGATCGAATCAACCCTACTAGGTCATACCTATCTCGCGAGATGCGCATCGAAGGGTCGCAACGCGAGGTACGGGAACACCGTGACGCAAGACATCAAGCACAGCACAATGGCCAAAGGCACTCTGTGGATTGCTCTGGCCTGTCTCCTATGCGCTCCAATGGCCTTCGCAGACGCGGCTGAGGACGACCCCTCCACGTTCACCCACGATTTCGCCGCGCAGAAACTCTACGACGCGATGAAACAGGCCATGTTCGACGCGGATTCGCTCTACTACGAGAGCGTCTACCGGTTTGACATCCCCAACGTCCCCCCACGTGACTGTCACTACCGCATCTGGCTGAAGAAACCCAACTACGCCCGGATCGAAACCCTGCGGGACGGACAAATCGTGGGTGTGCTCGTAGGCGACGGTCAGAACTTCTGGACCTTCTGGCCGACCGGGAGACCCCGGTACCAGTGGGAGCGTTCGGGGGAGTACGCCGAACTGTACGACGAGTACAACAAGATCTTCTACATGAAGAAGCCCAGCCCCCAAGGCGCCCACTCCCTCGGCCACGACATCGGGTATCTCGGCGGCGGCATCAGTATGACGATTCTCGACCCAAGCGTGTTCCACGGCTATTCGGACAGCCTTCAGCCCTACATCGACTTCATCCGCACCATCGGCGAGGAGAGCGTGGGGGACGAGGTCTGCGACGTGATCGAGGTGAGCTTCATGGAGCACCAGCGGACCTGGCGGCTCTGGCTGTCGAGAAAGGATCGCCTCCCGCGGAAACTCAAGCAGGTTGTCTACGTGATGAACGATCTCGTCATGCACGAGCACTGGACCAACATCACCATCAATCGCGATATCCCCCTCGACAAGTTCGCGTGGAAACCTCCCGAGGGCTGGCGGCAGTGGAGCCGTCCTCCTATCGCAGAAGGCCTGCTCAAACCAGGCGCCCCGGCGCCGGAGTTCACCCTCGCCGCGCTCGACGGCGACGCCATTTCCTTGTCCGACTACCGCGGCAAGGTCGTCTGGCTCTACATCTGGCGCGCCGGGTGACCCGCCTGTCGCGAGGAGATGAGGCATCTCCAACAGATTCACACCACGTACGGTGACAAAGGGGTCGTTGTGCTCGGCCTCAACTATGCCGACGACGAAGCCATTGCACGTGAGTTCCTGAAAGACAGCGGCGCGACGTTCCCCACCATCCTCGATGCGTCACCCGCCGCACGGCAGGTCCTGTCGGGCTATGAGAACATCGGGTCGGCCGTCCCGCTCACCTACATCATCGATCCGGAAGGCAAGGTAGCCGGCGCTTGGTACGGGTACCGGCGGGGGCACGCAGAGGGGATCCGCCTCCTTCGCCAACTCGGCGTCGAGTAGGCGGGGCGACCCATATACAATGAGTGGGTCGCGATTGCCTTTGCACGCACCAACACCCCATACTGTCACGCAATCGAACCGGGTTGCACACTCACACTGACCATTCGTATCGAGGAGTTATGCTATATGCGAAGTCTCATGGTATCACTCGTTGCCGTCGCACTCGTAGGGGCCTCGGCCTCCTGGGCTGCTGAAGGGGCCCCGGCGACCCCGACGGACGACATGCAGGCCCTTGAAGAAGAGCGTACCGACGCCTACGCCGCCGAACTCGAAGCGGCCCTGGCCCAGTGGCTGGTAGAGGCCTACCCCGACCGCGCTGCCGACGCCTGGAATCGCGACTACACCAGCATCGACGCATTCGTCAAGAGCGTGGAGCCCAACCGCGAACGCTGGCTTGAGGTCCTGAGCCCGCCGGAACTCGAACCCACGGGCCCGGCAACGCGACAACTCCACGCTCCTTTGGCGGAACTCAAGGGCGAATGGATCTCCATTCCGTTGGAAGGTGGCTTGAAAGCCGAGGGCGCGCTGGTCGTCCCCGCAGATGCCACGGGACCCGTCCCTCTCATCATCTCGCAGCACGGCATCGGCAGTTTCCCGGAACGCACCTTCGGCGTGATGGATAAAGGCGACGCCTACCACAGCTACTCGAAGGAACTGGTCGACGCGGGATTCGCCGTGCTGGCGCCCTTCAATCTCCGGTCCCAGGAGCGCCGGAACCGCATCGAACGTCTGTGCCGGTTGGCGGACACGACGTTGCCCGGCATCGAACTGACCCGCGTGCAACTCCTCCTCGACGAAGTGTTGGCCGATCCCCGCATCGACGGCGACCGCGTCGGCATGTGGGGGGTGTCCCTAGGTGGCATGGCGACCATGTTCTGGATGCCCCTGGAACCCCGCATCAAGGCCGGCGTCGTGTGCGCTTGGTTCAACCACCGCCGGTTCAAAATGGTCATCCCCGACGAGCGGTATTCGTGCTTCCTCGAAACCAAAGAAGAACACGCCTTCTTCAGAGGGTGGTTGACCGAATTCACCGATTCCGACGCCATCTGTTTGATTTGCCCGCGTCCCGTGCTGGTTCAACACGGGAAGCAGGACGGCATCGCCCATTGGCCCCAGGTCGTCGAGGAGTTCGACGTGTCCAAAGGCCACTACGAGCAACTCGGCATCGGCGACCGCATCGAACTGGACCTGCACGACGGCCGTCACGAAGCCCGCGTCGAATCGGGTGTGACATTTCTGAGCAAATGGTTGAAGCCGTAGGATGAAGGAGACGGGACCAATGGGACGCGCAATGCGGAAACTGGGATTGCCTCAGGCGAGTGAGTCTGCGGGCGAGACGAGGGAAAACGGGGACTGTACCAAGCGAGCGAGTCTGCGAGCGAGACGGGACTGTCCCCGCTTTCCCATGCGCATACCGTTCTGCCTGTTCGTCATCCTCACATCATGCGCCGTCGCCGGACAGGCATCCGCTGCCTCTGAACCGCCACAGGCCGCCGTCCTGGGTCCTGTGACCGGAGATAGCCCCGGTACCGTGACGACCGGTGTCGCCGATCAACTCAAACAGGCCGGCTACGACGTCACCACCATTGGTGCGGACACCCTCTGCGATCCGACGAAACTCACTACCGACCGCTTCGACCTCCTCGCCCTGCCCGACGCATCGGCATTGCCCGTGCGTGCCATGGGCCCCCTGGGCACGTACCTCAAACAAGGTGGCGACCTCATCGCCTTCCGCGCACCCTTGTGGCAACGCGCACTCATCGAGACCGACGACGGATGGATCGACCGCGGTCAGTTCCAACGCCGCTACGCGGACACCATGCCTGACCACGTCGTATGCGCCTTCACCGCAGACGAAATGGCCTCGTGGATTCGCACCTGCGACACACCCGCCAATCCGACCAGGGTCGGTAGTATTGCGGAGGGCCCCGCGCCCGGTGCCCGCGCATTGCACGTCGATATGCCGGTGCTTTCAGGCTGGGATACCGTTCAGTCGCCGGAATTCGATACGCCCTTTCCCGAAGGCCACACGCTCACCGTCTTCGCCGCCAAGGGCGGTCCGCACACGACGGATCTATCCATTGAATGGAGGGAGAAGGACGGGTCGCGGTGGATCGCCGTGATTCCTCTGACCAGCGAATGGCGCTTGTACGCCGTGCCGCCCGAAGCGTTCAAGTTTTGGCAGAGCGTCCCCAGCCGCAAAGGCGACCGCTTCCGACCCGAGAACGCGTTGCGCATGGCCATCGGTCTGGCATACACCCATACACATACTCCCGGCGACGACAACGTCTACTGGGTCGGTCCCATCGGTACGTCGAAATCGTCGCCCTTCTACGACGAACTCCTGGCCGAAGGCGAAGCGCCGGCCATGGATACGCTCTACCCAGCGTACAAGCTGTTCGAGTGTACCGAAGTCAGTCACCTTCAGTACCGGCCCGACCAAGCCATCCTTCAGGGCACGGTGCCGCCAACCCCCAAGACGATTCTTTCTCCCCACCCACGACCGAAAGGCAGCGGATTCGACAAGGGGCAGCAATGGCGCTGGATGCCTCTCATGGAAGCGTATACCGATGACGGCGAATGGCGCGGCACGCCCGTAACGCTCACGGCCCACGCCGACGGCCCGTTCAGAGGCGGGATATGGGCATCCTTCGGCGTACAGGACCCCGAATGGTACGAGGATGCCGCGGTGCTGGACATGGTCGGCAAGATTGCGCGTCGTATGCAGCGCGGCTGCTTTCTCATCGACGGAGGGTCAGACTTCTACACGTACTTCGACGATCAACTTCTCACATTGGGCGCTACCGCATGCAATCTTGGACCGGATTCTCGTGAAGCACTCTCCACGCGTGTCGTCGTCATGGATCGAAAGACGCGGAAGACCTTGGAAACATTGGAGGGGTTCATACCGGCCGGGCCGGGCCAGACAGCGCAACTGGCCCGGCAATGGCATCCCGGCGAATGGCCCGAAGAAGGATTGCTTGTTGTTGCCCAGCTACTGGCCGGCGAAACCATCATCGACCACGTGCAACACGAAGCCCACGTCTGGCGGCCGAAAGCGAATCCCTCGTACATGACCGTCGAGAACGGCGAGTTCATGCTGGACGGCAAGCGCTGGCGCGCTCACGGCGTCAACTACATGCCCTCGTCCGGTGTTGGCACCGAAGACTGGGACTACTTCGAGCATTGGGTCGGTGCGCGTGCCTACGACCCGGAGATCATCCAACGCGACCTCGATTACTGCAAGGATCTCGGCCTGAATTCGGTCAGCATCTTCATCCACTACGAGTCCCTCGAATCGCAGAACCTGCTCGACCTGCTTCGGCGTCTCGACGTGATGGGCATGAAAGCCAATCTCTCGCTCCGGCCCGGCACGCCCATGGATTTCGAATGGGACAAGATGCGCCACCTCATTGAGTACTACCGCATCGCCGAACACGACGCAGTCTTCGCCCTCGACCTGGCGTGGGAACCCATGTTCTGGGACCACGACAAACGCGTACGGTGGGACAAGGATTGGGAAGCCTGGATCGTCGAACGCTACGGTAGCGTCGAGAACGCGGAAGAAGACTGGGCGTTCGCCGTGCCGCGCGACGCCGATGGGAACGTGACGAATCCCGTCATTCCCCAGACCGACGAGGACGGCCCGTGGCGCGTTATGACGGCCGCCTACCGCCGCTTCCTCGATACGTTGCTCTATGAGAAGTACAGCGCCGCGCGCGCGCTGGTCCGCACACTCGACCCGCA
>JAAEQP010001165.1 GCA_024231375.1 bacterium
ATCGGAGGCTGTCAAAGGCTCGGACATGCGCGAAGGCTCGCGCCCGCTCAGCTGGATCGCTATACTCTCCTCACGCCGCCCACGTCACGTAGCGGCGATCTCGGGAGACCATCATGAACCGACGCACGTTTCTGAAAGCACTGGGAGCCACGGCGACATGGGCCGGAACAGGATGCGGGACTGTCCCCGCGGACGGCGCGGCGCGTAAGCCCAACATCGTCTTCATCATGGCCGACGATCTGGGATGGGCGGAGCTGGGCTGTTACGGCCAAACCAAGATCCATACACCCCATGTCGACCGTATGGCGAGGGAAGGCATGCGGTTCACTCAGTACTACGCCGGTTCGGCCGTGTGCGCGCCGTCGCGGTGCAATCTCATGACCGGCAAACACGGCGGCCACGCCTTCGTCCGCAACAACTTCGGCATGAAGCGCCCCGACCGCGACACCTACGGCGGACAGATGCCCATCCCCGCCGAGGAAACGACGATTGCCGAAACGCTCAACGCCGCAGGCTACGCGACGGGCTGTTTCGGCAAGTGGGGACTGGGCGCGCCCGGGTCTTCGGGCGATCCGCTCGAACACGGATTCGACCGGTTCTACGGGTACAACTGCCAGAGCCACGCCCACAACCTGTATCCCAAGTATCTGGTGGACGACGACCGCAAGGTCATGCTCCCCGGCAACACGCGCGGGCTGACGGGCGAGACATACGCGCCCCAGTGCATCGCCGACGAGATGCTTCGCTTCGTGCGCGACCACAAAGACGAACCCTTCTTCCTATACTACCCGACGGTCATCCCGCATCTGGCGTTGCAAGTCCCTGACGAAGATCTGGCCCGGTACAAAAGAAAATGGGACGAGACGCCCTACGAGGGCAAGCGCTACCTACCCCATCCCACGCCCAAGGCGTGCTACGCCGCCATGATTAGCTTCCTCGACGATCAGGTGGGACGGCTGTTTGCGCTGCTCAAAGAACTCGGCCTTGACGACAACACCGTCGTCTTCTTCACATCCGACAACGGCACCACCCATCTAAAGGACGAAGTGGACTACGACTTCTTCGAAAGCGTAGGGCCCTTGCGCGGGTTGAAGGGTGACTTGTACGAAGGCGGTATCCGTGTGCCCCTCGTCGTGCGGTGGCCCGGTCGTATTGCTCCGGACACGGTCTCGGACCACGTAGCGGCCCACTACGATATGCCCGCGACCTTGGCGGACATTGCCGGAACGCAGTTCGCGGAAGGCACGGACGGAATCGGCATCTCGCCAACCTTGTTCGGCCGTCCCGGCGAGCAACTTGCCCACGAATACCTCTTCTGGGACTTCACCGGCTACGGCGGCCAGATCGCCGTGCGCATGGGCAACTGGAAAGGGGTCAAACGGGACCTGTTGAAGAAGCCTGACGCGCCGCTGGAACTGTACGATCTTGCCACCGACATTGGCGAATCCAACAACGTCGCCGCGGACCATGCCGACGTCGCCGCACGCGTCGAACGCATCATGGTCGAAGGCCGGACAAAGCCCAGCGTCGAGAAGTTTCAGTTTGGACGGTATGGGGGCTAGCAGTGGCGGCGCATCCCAAACCTCTAGTCATCATGAAAGCGGGCCACACATGGCCACGCGTGGTGGAGCGCTTCGGCGACTTCGACGAATTGGTGCGAAGAGGGCTTGGCGTACCTGATTCGCGCGTGCGCACCGTGGCAGCCAGCGACGGCGAACCGCTGCCCGCCCCCGACACCGTGTCGGGCGCGATCGTCACGGGCTCCCACCACATGGTCACCGACCGCCAGCCTTGGAGCGTCGCGATCGCGGATTGGCTGCGCATGGCCGTGGACCGCGAGATTCCGGTGTTCGGCATTTGCTACGGCCACCAGCTTCTGGCCGACGCCTTGGGTGGCGAGGCGGGGTTCCATCCCGGCGGCATTGAGACGGGCACCGTGCGCGTCGGATTGCTGCCCGAGGCCGAGACCGACCCGCTGCTGTCCGGCATGCCCGCCGAGTTCCCGGCTCACGTGACCCACGCCCAGTCGGTACTGCGTTAGCCGCCCGGCGCGGCCTTGCTGGCGAGCAACGCCTACGAACCGCACCACGCCTTTCGCGTCGGCCCATGCGCTTGGGGCGTTCAGTTCCACCCCGAGTTTAGCCGCGAGATCATCGGCATCTACATCGACGAACTGTCGGAGAAGCTGGTGGCCGCGGGACGCGACCTCGACCAACTGCGCGCCGACGCGGCCGATACCCCAAAGGCGTCGGCGCTGCTGGCACGGTTCGCGCAAATCGCGCTCAGCAACGCCGACGGATAGCTCCAGACGATCTTGTTACGACGCCGCAGGTACTGCCTCCAACACCGTTACGTCGCGCTCCTCTTCATCGAACGTAATGCCGAACTCATCGCGGAACCAATCCTTCACGATGGCCACCGATTCGGTCGTGCTACCAAAGGCGTAGCTGTAACTCAGGCAGATGGACCCCATCGTCTGGTTCTCGCCCAACTCCGATGGCAGCCCGGTTTCATCGAGGATGACCGTTTGCTCCTCCGCGGGTACGCCTTCATTCAACGAGCGCTCAAACGTCTTCAGCAACGACCGTGTCGTTGTGCTCGTCCCGCCGCCACGCTGGACCGCGTCGTCGCCAAGGTCCGGCGGACGCACATCGCGCCAATTCGGCAGTTTCCGCCCGTCGTAGCGCGCGACCCACACCGTCCGGCGCACATGCCCCTCGCGAATCGTCACGCCCATGCGATCCGAAAGCCGATGGATGACGTCTTCCGTGGTCACAGTCTTCTTGTTGAACACCACCACCGCGTTGACAGCACTTTCACTCAGCGACTCGTCAATCTGAATGCGGTCGGCATCCCGGTTGGTCGACCAAGCCAGCGTACGCACAGCGGTTGCCCAGTCCGGCGCCAATCGTGTAACCGTGTAGCCCGGATGGCCCGGAAGTCCCATGGCGTACGCCGGACTGTCCGCCGGAAACGGCATCTCGTCCGACACGAACGCCATCGCTTCGGGCAGTGGGTTCGACTCGTAGTGTCGGCCCAGTTCGTCGACGTAATCCAACCACGGCTTGTATCGCGGATTGTCCTCAGCGGCCGTGAATCCGTTGTTGCCCCGCTCCGCCAACCGTTCCGCGACCTCGGGAAGGTCGAGCACGTCGAACCCAAACACCTGGCCGATAGTGTCGGGCGAAGTCCCGGCCCTCTGGAGGTCCCAAATGAGGTCCGCCACGAAGAAGCACGCGCGGTCGCTGGTATCCACCGTCCGGAGTTCCGCGCGGTACGGCTTGAGCAGGGCAACGGCCTCATCCGTTCGGTCGCGCTTCACCAACTGAATGACGTGCGTCTTGATGACGCGTTCATGTCCCCACGGGACCCCGTTCGCCTCGGCCACGATGACCGGCGTGAGCCGTGAACTCAACGCAAACGCCTCGTCCTCCCGTCCCATGCGTGCCAGCTTCGTCAATCGCTTGCTCTCCCGGTACAACGCCATGGAATCGGACTCGGGTTCGCCCGGAATCGTCGCCAGCAGCCGGTCGAATTGGTCCCAGTTGTGGCGTCGTTCCCATTCGCCCACCACGAATTGGATGAACCGGTTGCCCGCAGGCGCGTTGTCGAAGCGGTCGGGCACCGGCATGTCGTCCAACCATTGGCTCAACTCGACACTGCCAACGGTATGCGCGGGCTGTTTGTAGTGGTCAGGCTGGCTCCAGCACGTCAGCGTGTACGACGCGGGCTTGGCATAGCCCAGCCGGTAGTTCAGCGGGACGAAATACTCGACTACCACGTCATCCTGCACCCGATGCCCCAACCATTGGTGGATGTACTCCTGCCCAAGGTTGTCCGTGAGCTTGCCGAATCCGTAGAACGACCGGCCCTCCGGCGTCCGGTTGGCTGCGTTGCGAGATTCCACCCAGAACACGCCTTCCGCCGTCCGTCCCGCTTGCACCACGTCGGGCATATGGAACCCGTCCGTCGAGTGGAGGTCCTTGGGCGTGACCTGCCGTTCGGCGGGGTCCCGCATGAGCGCGTAGAGCCGGTTGACCGTGCCCGACTCGTTCACCAAAGCCTCGGCATACGCCTCCGGCGAGAACGCCTCGTCGGGCTGAGGTTCGGCGTACTCGAACAGGATCTCCGTGGCATCGCCGTCCCGTGGGTCCCACATCCGCATGCGGACCGGTAGATGGGTGTTGCGCAAGGCCCACACGCGCAACCACGACGGCGCCTGATTGGTCTGCACGTCGAACACCCACAAGTCCTGAGACACCGACGCATCGGCGTTCAGAGTTGGCGACGGGAGCACCTCGTGGTCGCCGAAATGGCTCAGTAGTTTGTCGAGCGACAGGCGGTCAACCGATGCCATGAGCCGCAGAATGCCTACCGGCTTCGTAAGACCCGCTTCGCGCAGGGTCCGGCTGTCCAACTCCTCAAGGCTGTATCCCTGGCCCGAATCAACGCGGAAAAGCCGGACCTCCCCGTCGCTGGATCCGAACAACACCGCTTTGCGGTTGTGCACGCGCACGCGCCCTCCCGTTCCCACCCATACATCGATACGCTCCGGCGGTTCCCCGGCGTTGTCGTTCACGAATACCGTCGCCGCGAAGTGCGGTACACCGTCGAAACTGTCGACCACTTGAGCCCACGTCGCGCTCGGCTGCCACAACGCACCCGCCGCGATCCACGCCAGCGCTGCGGCCAACACCAACCCGGCGGCGGCCAACACCCCGCGCAACGGCCGATGCGCGGCGCGGCCCTGCCGGCCCGCCAGCGCCGCTTCCGCCAAGCGGTAATGGCCTTCCGCGGCCGCTTCCACCTCAGGAGGCGGGTCGCCGTTGAACGCGTCCGCCAGCACCAGGTCCACTGCCCTGTCGTCCGGAGATTCGTAGTCAGTTTGATTGTCATGCGTCATCGGTATGCTCCACTCCCTGCAAAGCCCGCGCCAACGCGGCGCTTTCACGGAGTCGTTTTCTTGCCCGTGTCACCAGTACGCGCACGGTCGATTCGCGACAGCCCATGGCCTCGGCGGTTTCCGCATACGTGAACCCCTCCACGGCGTGCAACAGGATGGCCTCGCCTTCGCGCCTCGGAAGCCGCGCCACCGCTCCGAGCACCGCCTCGCGAATCTCGCGCCGTTCCGCGGGACCGGACGCCGGCGCGTCCGCTGTAGCCGGGCGCTCCTTCCACCACCGCTCGAGGAGTCGGCCTCGCCGGTTTCGTTTGCGCACATGGTCAATGGCGGCGCTCGTACACATCCGCAACATGAAGGCCGTCGGATTCCGGTGTTCCCGGACACGGTCCATGTCGCGCACGAGTCGCATCAGCACCTCCCCAACCACGTCTTCCGTCTCATGCGGATCGCGCACGATCCGCCAGACGGCACTCGTCATCCGCCGCTTGATGGGTTCTATCAGACTGCTGTAATCCGTGTTGTCCACGTCTGCCGCGAACCTTTCCGTCCCGTTTCCGTCACTCATCCGTACCGGCCGGTATCACTAGTGTAAACGAATAGGCGGCATGGTTTGCTTACTGCTACCCAGGACAACAGCAACCGCGTAGTCCCGGAAGAACAGCGACTGGGTCCTGAAAGGACCGCTGATGCCAGCCCGGGGTGAAGCGAAGTGGACCCCCCGGAACACCTTGCAAGAAACAACGAAGCCCTGCAAGCGCGACCGATCGTGCCCAGATACACTTGATCCGTCAGCGCAGATTCAGCCATCTTCGTGAAAGGACGACATTCAGTCACGGAGGGATTGCCATGTCCGAGTCTGGGCCGCCAAGGCCGGGTATCATGACCAAGATGCCGCGCAGCCGACTATTCATCATTGCCGTGAGCGGCGCATTCGCGCTGGCGCTCAACAGCATCATCATTCTGGCGGAATGGTCTGCCGTTACGCCCGGTGGGACCGGGCTCTTGCTATTCAGCTATGTTGGGGTGGGACTGGGTTTCCCCCTCATAGCGTCCGTCCTGGCGGTTCCGGCAACTACGCCAGTCATCCTGTTCAGCGCCCGATACCGAAGAACGGCTGTGACGATCTTGGTCGCCGCCATCGCGTATTTCTCGGGGTTCCAGGTTTGCGCTTGGACCGGAACGACAATCCGCATGCGCGCCTTTGAGCGCCTGGCTGAACGCAGCGTGCCGCTGGTTGAGACGCTTCATGCCTATGAGGTCGACCATAGCGCCCCTCCCCCAGCGTTGGATGCGTTGGTGCCGGATTACCTGGCCGAGATTCCCGGCACCGGTATGGGCGCCTATCCCGACTACGAGTATTGCGTCGGACACGCGTGCCGGGAACGCTACGGGCGCGAGTGGGCCTTGGTGGTGCCTGCCGGCAGAGGATTCGTCAACTTTGACGAATTCAGATACTTCCCGGACCGTGTCTACCCGGAGAGAACCGACGCTGGCGTGTATCAACGAATCCGCGACTGGGCCTACCTCCACGAGTGATTCTGGGCGGCTACGAACGGGCCCTGCACGACCAGTTTGCCCTCCCATCCGTTTTCCGGTATCCTCTTCCCAGGCTCCGGGGAGGAGCCGTGCCGGTCGCATGAGGTGTGGAACGCATGTTCGTCTATACCAAATATCCGGAGCAGGAATTGGCCGTGTTGGTCGTGAAAGGCGACACGACCATCGACGAATGGCTCGACGCGTTGACCCGGTACGATGCCGAAGGTCCGATGAAGTACGAGTTGTACGACTTGCGCCAGCAGACCACACCGCTCTCCTCGGACGACATCCACCGTATCGTTCAGTTGTCTGAGAAGGACAGGCATCTTCGTCCACCGGAAGGCAAGACTGCGATCATCGTCGGCGATGCGCTGAAGTTCGGGTTGGCGCGAATGTATGAGTTGATGAGCGAGATCGAGGGCGTCACGTGGGAGACGAAACCCTTCTACACGGTAGACGAGGCGGCGGGCTGGCTCGGCAAGGACGTGGCGGGTCTCCTTGAAAACGTCGTCGCCCCCGAATCGGCTGCGCCCTCGGAACCCCAATCAGACTGACCACGCCTAAGCATCCCTTCTTCCCTTGTCCTTGGATGACACACGCCCGCCACGGATCCATTGACATCCCCGCCGTCTGCGCCGATACTTGCCGCGAGGAGTACTGCCCCTATGCGCCGTGAAGTCTGGATATCCTTTGGCCTGATCCTCGCGACTTTCCTGGTGTTCGCGCCCACGTTGGCGAACGATTTCGTCAACATCGACGACGGCATCTACGTGACCGGCAACGAGACCGTGAAGTCCGGCCTGAACGCCACGAGCATTCGGAAGGGACTCTCGCCAAATATCGGCCACTGGCATCCGCTCACCTGGTGGTCCTACATGCTCGACGTCCAGGTATTCGGCGTGTCGTCCGCCGGTATGCACTTGACCAATCTCATCCTGCACCTCGTGAACACGGTGCTCCTCTTTCTCCTGATCACCCGGATGACGGGCGCTGTGTGGCGAAGTGCCGTCGTGGCCGCCCTGTTCGCGATCCACCCCTTGCACGTGGAACCCGTCGCCTGGATTTCGAGCCGAAAGGACGTCCTCAGTACGTTGTTCCTTCTGCTGACAATCCGGAGCTACGCTGGGTACGTTGCCGCGCCCAGCCGAGGCCGCATGGCCCGCGTCGCTCTTCTCTACGCGCTGGGTCTCATGGCCAAACCGGCCTTGGTGGCCCTGCCGCTCATGCTGATCCTGCTCGATTTCTGGCCCCTCGACCGAATCCGCTCCGTGGCCGCGCGCGACGTATGGCCACTCATCCGCGAGAAACTCGCGCTGTTTGCCCTGTCCGCCGCGTCCTGTTTCCTCACCGTCTACGCCGCGGCCACATGGGGCGCGGTCGGACACGAAACCATCACGTTCCCGCTGGGTACCCGCATCTCCGTGGCCATCGTGGCCTACACGGCCTATCTCTACCAAACCATCTGGCCCATGCACCTCGCCGCCTACTATCCGCATCCCGGCGCGGCATTCTCCATGTGGCAAGTAGGGGGCGCTGCGATTCTGCTGATCCTCATCACGGCCGCCGCACTGGCCGTCCGCCGACGCGCGCCCTACGTGCTTGTAGGCTGGTTGTGGTTCAT
>JAAEQP010001166.1 GCA_024231375.1 bacterium
AGACCTGACCGAGTGAGGGTGCCCCGTTCTCATCGACACCCCGCTCTACGTCAGCCCGAGCGAAGTAGAGGGATCTCTTGTAGGTAAGCGCTCACCGGTGAGAGATCCCTCGACTTCGCTCGGGATGACGTAGAGCGGGGTGTCGATGAGAACGGGGAACCCTCACTCGGTCAGGTCTTGGTGCCTGTTGTCTCCCGCCTACTCCACCCGCGCGAGTTGCTGACCGATGGCGGCGGCTTTCGCCTGCAACACCGGTCCGAGGTCGGGGCCGTAGAACGACGTGGTCACTTCGTACCCGCCCTGCTCGTACTCCTCCTTAGTGAGGATGTAGCCGATGAGGTCGTTGGTGAGCGAGGCGACGCACGGATGCGTGATACCTTCCGCACGCATGGCGTTCTTCACGGCCAGGCCAATGACGCAGACCGGCTCGCCGGGGAAGGTCACCATGGCGAAGTCATTCACGCGCAACGCACACAAAGGCGCTTCACTCGGAAACATGACAGGCAAAATCGCCTGGATCTGTTCCTCGGTCACGTTGTACTCGCTTCCGGTGATCTCGATGAAATGCGGCGGCACCGTATGTGGCGGAAGAGCCACCACATGCGTTTCAAGGAGGAAGGATTCCACGGGCGTGGGCGTAATCGTGTTCGCGAGGTCCGCCACGGCCATCCCCATCCGGCGGCCGTAGTTCTCGGCCATCTCCCACCGGCTGCCGCCCTGCGCGCCTGTGGGTGACTGGTCGCCTTCCGCGCCGTTGCTGTACATGCAGGTGACGCCCGGTCCCATCAGCGACTCTACCGTGCGCTGCATGTTGCCAGCCCAACCGCCCGAGATTAGCATCTGCTTCTCGGTCATGATGGTCCCGTGGGCCGTGTAGTTCGCGAACACCACCAAGGGTTTGAGGTCCGCGCCGTCCAGGCGCAACACCGTCAATTCGTCGTCCACGGCACCCTTGCCGCGCCGGTTGCGGTTCATGCCGGGAAGCTTCACGGACGCCGACCCCGCGGTGACGGCCTGCATGCTGGCGGCGGCTTCCTGGATGCCTTTGGCGACGCGGTCCACCGCAAAGTTCAGGATCGCCTCGTCGAACACGCCGATGTGTTTGTTGTTGGCGATGTTGCGGCGATCCATGGACATGCCTTCAAGGCCGGCATGCGAATGACTCGCCGACATGATGACGTAGTCCGGTGTCAGCCCTTCCACGGCCGCCTTGGCCACCGCTTCTTCGAGAAGGCAACGCGGCAGACTGCACACGTCCATCGTCACCAGCGCCGACTTGTGGCCGTCATAGTCGAAGACCACCGTCTTGGCGTAGATGGTGTCGTGGATGCCTTCGGCGGGCTTGCCTTCGCGGTCGCCGTACCCGCCCAACTGCGTGGCGAGTCCTTCTTCGAGCGGCGTGATGCTTACGCGCGAGACTCCTGCGCGAAGATCGGCCTGTGCGGTGCCCGTCATGACCGTGAAGGCCAGGGCTGCGCACACGAACGTCAGAGTCAGTTCCATTTTCATCGCGTTTCGATCCTTGTGTGGGTTCGTGCCGTTGCCGGCACCGAGTCTCATCCGTCGTTCAACACCGTCGGGGCTACGTAACGGCTCCTTCCTGCAACGCGCCGACCAAATCGTCCACGTCGTACACGAAGCCGAAGGAGAGGGCCACGCGCCACAGGCCGAGTTCCTTACACCATTCCCGGCGCGCCGAGTCCTTGTTCTCAACCGCGGTCGTGGCCTGACGCAGCGCCGAACACATGAGGCCGTACTTCTGCATCTCGGCCATGCCGCCCGGTGATAGCAGTAAACACCAGTTGATCGCAAACCCGCAGTATATTAAATGGTTGATGCCCGCCTCCTTGCAGAGGGCAAACAACTGGGCGCCGTTTTCGGCTACGCCTTCCTCACCCATAGGCCGCGCTTCTCTGGGGAAGTCGACCCGTTCGAACCCCCGCTGGATGTCGGGAACGTTTCTCTCGGTCGGGTATCCCTGCGTGCGCTTGAACTCCGCAAGCCGATCACGAATGGGGTCGGACTCCACGTGCTCCAACGGTTCCGCCGCCTTGGCCATGGCCTCCGCGCGCTTGTAGCCAGGAAGGTCTTTGTAGTAATCGCCGCCGCCCACCACATGAAACAGGGGCATGCCCGAAGCGCGTACGGCCGTGAACAGCTTGGGAAACACGGTCTGCACGATTTCGTTCGCCCTCGGGATGTAGGGAACCACGCGCCACCAGCCGGGGAACTCCTCCATGGTGCCTGCGTCCCACGCATGCATCGACACCACCGCCGTGCGGTCGCGCGACAGTTCTAAGGCTTCCTTGTGCCAGCCGCCGAAGCCCTCCTCAGGCACATCGAACCGGAAATCGGCATCATGGTGTTTGTAGTACCAGGTCGGAACGTTCAGAGGTTCCATGGGCGTGTGCTCCCCCGCGGCGGCCGCGTGCGCGGCCTGTTGGACCGGCCCACTCGCCAACCCCGCGCCAGCCATAGCCCCCAGGCCGCGGAGTAGTGTGCGCCGTTGAATCTGTCTGCCTCGTTTCGCGGTCATAGGTCCATTCTACCCGGTTGCGCCCAGCGCGTGCCAACGGCCATAATGCGTTGCGTCACGCACCACGGTAAACACGCAGGGAGACCCTGACATGCCCGTACGCGCCGCCCATTCCGCCCTCCTGTCGCTAACCTTGGCCGTCGCACTGCTGCTCGCGCCTGGATGTGCCCGCGTTACACAAGAAGACGGTCTTCTTCGATTCTCCGCCACCGGCGATGGTCCCCGCAGCGACGAGGACTGGGGCATTCTTAAGGCTCAGTTGGTGGCCGAGGCCGACGCGCCCCGAAGCGAGTTCCTATTGCACTTGGGCGACATCTGGCACGGCGCCGAGGTGCTGCCCGAGTCCCACTATGTCCGCGTGGCGGAATGCCTCAAACAGTCGTCGGTTCCCGTGGTCATCGTGCCGGGCGACAACGAATGGAACGATCTGGACGACCCGGACGCCGGCTGGACCTACTGGACCCGGCACCTTCTACGTCTGGAAGAACACTGGACCGATGGGCCCCGCCCCGCGCACCAGCCGGCACGTCCCGAGAACGTGGCGTGGGTGTCGAAGGGCGTGCTGATGATCGGGCTGAACGTTGTCGGGGGCACGGTGCATGACGACGCGGAATGGCAGCTACGCCACCGCCAATGCGCGGAGTGGGTGGAATCGAATCTCAGCAAACACCGCGACGATGTCCACGCCGCCGTGGTGTTCGCCCAAGCGCGGTTGCAAGCGAAACATCGGGATTTCGCCAAGCCATTTGGCGAGAGCGCCAAACGGTTTGGCAAGCCCCTCCTCTACATACATGGCGACGGACACCGCTGGCAGCACGAGGAACACTGGCTTTCGGAGAACATGACGCGTGTGCAGGTCGATCAGGTTTCCCTGAACCGTCCGGTCCAGGTCACCGTGACCAGAGATTCGGCTGAACCGTTCCTGTTCGACCGGCGGCTCGCGCCGTAGGGCGCGAGGAGTTGAATCCCCGGCAATCGCCCGATCTCCCTCGTCCAACTCTTCGGCGTCCCTCGTGTTTCACATCCGGCGCTGGGGGCGTTGGCGGAATGTAGAATACCCGCCATGAAGATCCGTCATGACCGCCGGAGACTGGCGGGTGCGGCGGTTGGTATCAGTCCGGGAGGTAGCGGAGCCACGGAGCGGCAAAAAGGAGGCTGCAGGTCATGTACGTAGTGA
>JAAEQP010001167.1 GCA_024231375.1 bacterium
CCGCTGTAGCCGGCTTCGATGCGTCCGCAGAATTCGAGTTCATCGACAAGCGGCGTCAGGCGCATCTCGAAGTCAACGAGACGGCCGTGATCCTCCTTCGGGTGAATCCGAATCAGAACGTGTTCGCGGACAATGGCGGCTTCGTCATCCCATTTCCACTCGCTTTCCGCTTCGATCACGCCGCCGACAGGGTCGCCTTCTGCGCACGGGCCGTCCTCGGCCCGCATCATACGCGTCGGCCGCGCCCACAACCCGCCGGTGACCGGCCCCGTATACGGATTCCGCACCGCGAACATGTCACGCGCGTCGTCCTTCCACTTCACCGTCGCCCACGACCAGTTCACGGCGCGATGGTGGACGTGGTCGGAAGGGAAATCTCCCGTGAGCAACTCGCCTTCAAGGCCATACAGAGCGCTGACGTAGTCGCCGCGCTCAAAGACCTTGTCGACACCTTCGGGCACTTCGGTCACACCGTGGTGGTAGCGAAGTACCGGGACGCCGTCTTCGGACACGTGGACACATTGGCCTTGCTCGTCGTATTCGACCACCACGGCTGCGCAGGCTTGAGCGGCGAGGCCAAACGCGAAGGCGAGAACGACAAGGGTACTGAAGAGACCCACGGGGGTGGGGACGATTCCGCTCTGTTGCACCGCTCCACGGCGTCTCCCTCTTCTCGTGCACGTGCACGTACACGTGCACGATCCATGCCGTATGGTTCGAACAGGATCCGGCATTGCGTTCTCTCCTACACCTCCGCCACTTTCACCGGACGGCCACTCTCGGCGGAGGTGTCGGCGGCGATACAGATGGCCATGGTCTGCGCGGCGTGGTCGATGTCCGGCTCAGGCCGTTTGTCGTCGATGATGCAATCAAGGAGATGGGTGACTTCGTTCTGGAACGGGTGGTGGGCAACATC
>JAAEQP010001168.1 GCA_024231375.1 bacterium
AGGGAGAAGGCGAAGGAGAGCCTTGAAGCGCTGAAGCGCATGGTGCTCGAATAGAGCCTGCCAGGGCTCCGACGCACGCGGCTCCTCGGCTCCTATCCGACTCCCAGAAATCCGTCCGACCAGAACGCCGGTTCGTAGCCGTTGCGCGTGACCCATTGGAGGGCGGTCTGCACCTTCTCCATGACGGTGGGCTGGTAGAGTTGGGGGATGTCCTGCCGGAAGTACTGCTCGTGGATGAGGAGTTCCATCATTTCGGCGGCGTGGGGTGAGGCGGCGGCCCGCGCGTCGAGGGCGGGTTCAATGGCTTCCACTTCGTAGGCATTGACCACCATGGGGCAATGGACGAACGTGACGCCCGTTTCGGGGTCGTGCCAAGCCGTGCGATTCACGCAATGCTCGCGCTGTTCCGGTGTGAGGTAGTAGCCGGTGGTGCAGGGGACGTCGGCGGGCGCGAACAGGCCCACGAGCGTCTCAATCCCCCGGTCACGCAGTGCCAGGACGCCTTCTCTCGGGCACTCGGCCCAGTGGACCGTTGTCGTCGTGCTCAGAATTTCGTTCCCCGCGAACCGGCGAATATGGCCGCAGACGAGATCATAGTCGTGGGCGACCTGGGCGTAGGTCGCATTCCGATACGGGCGGTCGGGTTTGTCCTGCAGCGCGTGAAAACTCAGGTGCAGCCAGGACGCGTTCGCCTGCCAGTCGTCTTGCCACGTGTCGGGCATCTGGGTCAGGTCGAAGCCATCCGTCTGGTAGTAGATATTGATGTGGACCTTGGTGCCGTATTCCTCATGCATCTCGCGCAGGAAGGCCAGGTACCAATGGTCGAAGAGCGAGGCGTAG
>JAAEQP010001169.1 GCA_024231375.1 bacterium
CGACGGCTGGTGCAACGGGGCCGAGAATTGTGTCAGTTGCCCCAGGGATTGCGGCGGCTGCTATCCCACCGCCACACCCCGTCCCTGGGACGCTGCCGAAGAGATCACCTACCGCTGTACCCCCTGGGACGATTGTCCCAGCGGTTGGGCCGATGTCACCGTCCTCTACCACCGCGTCAACAACTCGTTCATTGTCGTCGACGTCAACTGTAGCGCTGAATCAGAGTGCGTGCTGCCCACACCTGCCCCACAACCCACTCAACCTCCCCAGAACCTCTGGCCCTGCAACATACCCCCCGTCGTGGAATCTGGGATGATCCGCCAGCCGTGTGACGAATGGGAGGGCTGGTATCTTCAAGTCGAAGCCCGCATCCCGCCCGCCGGTATCCTGCGCAATCCCTGGCCGCGCGGAATGGTCAGCATCGAGAACTGCCTCTGGTACGAGGGCGCGCAGGACGTGGAGGCGTTCTCCGCCGAAAAGGCCTTGCCGTGCGAGAGCGTCAACTACAACCGCACCTACGACAACTCCGTGTACGACTGCGGAGGCGAAACGGGCCAGGTCACGGAAGACGCGCAGGTCAACCACCAGGTCGGCGCTGCCTGGCGGCAGTGGCGGATGGGCGACGATCCTGTCTTTGGCTACACCCCGATGCACGAGGTGACGTGGGTGGTCGAGGACCGGGAGTGGAACGGTGGGGACACGATGTACGTCGGCAACGAGATGTGCCACATCTACCAGACCTCGTCCTGGGGCCTGCCCGCCGATGGCCCCACCTGGAACCCAGAGTGCCAGGACCGCACCTGTGACTGCGACGAACGCGTCGCCGACTACCTGGGCACCGAGTCCTACCACGTCAAGGTCGAGACCTGGTGGTGGCCGGAATACAC
>JAAEQP010001170.1 GCA_024231375.1 bacterium
ACCGGACGCCGTTGGAGGGAAGTCATGTTGAACCGCAGATCGTTTCTGAAGGGCGCAGTAGCCTCTGCGCCGTTGATTCTGTCGTCGAAGGCGTTTGGCCAGAACGCGGCGCCGCCGAGCGAACAGGTGAAGGTGGGCCTTATCGGCCTGGGCGGCCGGTGTAAGCGTCTGGCGACCCACCCTGTCCCACGGATTCCCGGGATGCGGGTGATGGCGGTGTGCGACTGTTTCCAGCCGCGCATCGACGCGTTCCTCAAGGCCACGAAGAAGGGCGGCGAGTGGAAGGGGTACACGGACTTCCGCGAGATGATCGAGACGGAGAAGCTCGACGCGGTGATGGTCGAGACGACGACGCACGCCCGCGCGTGGGTGACGTGTCAGGCCATGGCCATGGGCGTGGACGTGTACATCGAGAAGCCAATGTGCCTAACCATCGCCGAAGGCCGTCATATGGTCAAGGTGGCGCGGAAGTACAAGCGCGTCACCCAGGTGGGCACGCAGCAACGGTCCATCCCGCTCAACAACTGGGCCAGCGACCTGGTGTTGAACGGCGCCATCGGCAAGGTGTCGCATGTGTTGGCGCCGGATTTCGTAGGCCCCTGCGTGTGGACGCCGAAACCAGGCCAGAAAATCCCGGGCGAGAATGGCGATAAGGCGTGGGACATCTGGACGAACCAGGCGGAATTCCGCCCGTTCCACGCGGATCTGTACCGAGGCTGGTCCTCATGGTGGGCGTACGACGGCGGCGGCAGATGCTTCGGCGTGACGGGCTGGGGCACCCACAGTTACGACCAGATCGGGCGTGGTCTGGGCACGAACGAGACCGGTCCCGTGGAAGTGCTGCTCGAGGAAGAAGTGGCCGATCGACGCACGGGCAAGTTTGAAGAGCGGGAGATCAGCCCGGACGAGACCGGCGCGAACTACTACGGAATGGCCAAGAGCGTGGTGGGCCCGCGCGCCAAGGTGCTCATGACCTACGCCAACGGCGTGGAACTGCGCATGCACCTCGACGGCGACTGGGGTCCGGGCCTGGGCTGCATCTTTGTCGGCGACAAGGGCCGCATCGAGATCAACCGCGACCACATCGCCGCCGACGACAAGGATCTGATCGCGGACGCGCCTCCGCCCCTGAAAGTCCCCGAGACCCAACCGCACATCGAAAACTGGTTGGAGTGCATCAAGACCCGCGAGACCTGCACCGCCGACATTGAATACGGCCAACGCAGTTCCAGCATCTGCTACCTGGTGAACATCGCGCGCGACGTAGGCCGCGTCGGCGAACCCCTGAAATGGGACCCCGCCGCCGAACGGTTCACCAACTGCGACGAAGGCAACGCTCTCGTCGACCGTCCCCGCCGCGAAGGCTGGGAATTGCCGGCGTAGAGACGACCAAGGATAGTCCCTTTGGGAGCGGGAGCCCTGCGACGGGTTCCCGCTTCCTTCGTTTCGGTGGCCCAGAAGCCCTCAACCGCCCTACTTCGCAAGGAAATGAACCTTCGCCCCTACCGCGCGTAGTAGAATGCAGCGGGTGGTAGTTTGCCTATGGAGAAACGAGACATGGATGGTCGGAAACGGGGCTCATTGGCGTGGATCGAACTGTGCCTGATGATCGTCTTGGCGTGCGTGTTGGGGTTGATTGCGATGCCGAGCATCAGAGCGGCGTTGGAGGCCAACCGTCAAGCGAGTTGCCAAGCGAATCTGAAACAGCTTTGGCGCGTGTTCGCCATGTATAGCAACGAATCGCGGGGCGAGTTGTGGCCGCCGGTGAGTCCCGTGCCGGGCAACTGGGTGCCGGACATCGACGTGCTCTACCCCGAGTACGGCTCGGACCTGAACCTGTTCATCTGCCCCAGCCACCCGGACTCGAAACCCCACCGGTTCGAACTGCGAGACACGACCGAACACCCGTCCGCGAAGCCCGGCGACCAGCACCAGGACTGCCTGTCGTCGCGGTACTATGTGTATACGGGCTTCTTCATGACGGACAATTACACCGCTATTGCCATTCACGACACGTTGTTGGACGGCGACTGGCAATCGTTGCGCGAGGCCGAACTCAAACCACCGTCGCCCGCCGCTCGCACGGCGAGCTACGCGCTTATTGGTCCGACGAATTCCAGAGCCGTGATGTGGGACCGGATGGCGGTGGACCCGTCTCAGATCGCGCACCGGCCGTGGGGTGCCAACGTCCTGTACATGGACGGTCATGTGGAGTTTCGGCAATACGAAGCCGACGATCCGGACCCCACATTCCCCGTCACCTACGCCGCGGCGGAGTTGTTCGGCCCGCTGCCGACCGGTCTCTCACCGGATTGCGGCCCGTGATGGGTTTGATGAGGAGAGCACAGTGATGGCATCGGACCGAGACCGGAACGACGACACGGCGCGGTCAAGGTGGGCCACCAGAGGCCGCAGAGGCCCGCGCGTACACGTTATTGTGTTGGTTGTTGCCATCGCAATCGCCTCGGTGGTTGCAGTCTCTCAGAGGACGACACTGTCCGCCCCCCTGCCGAGAGGGGCACAACGCGATGCCACGACGCTACGGCAAGACCTGACCAGCAAGTCGGCTTGGGTGCCGTCGTACTCCCCGAAGCGGATACGTGAGGAGATTCATGTGTTCGGAGGACCTCCCGGCACGCCGTGACAATCCCGCCAACGCCCCACTCCAATCCGCAGACACCATTCCGCCACGCTCCCCTATCCTTCCCTCATGAAGTGAACCCTGTCCTCCCTTGCACGTAGTGGAATGCAACGGGCGGTGGATCGCCCGGGGAGGTATGGGACATGAGCGAAGAGAATCGGGGTCAGGACGAAGCGGCCGAGTATCGTTCTGAGGTGCGGGAACCCAAACGACGAAACCGAATGTCGTGGGTGGAGTTGTTCATGGCCGCCATCCTGGTATGCCTGATCGGTCTCCTGGCTCTACCGCAGGCAAAGGCGGCGATGGAATCCCACCGCAAGGCGAGTTGCCAGTCGAATCTCAAACACATGGGCATGGCGTTCAAGATGTTCGCGAACGAAGCCGTGGGCGAGAAGTGGCCGCCGGTCAGTCCGGTGCCGGGAAACTGGGTGCCCGCCATGGCGCAGTTCTACCCGGACTACTGCAGCGACCTGGAGATGTTCATCTGTCCCAGTCATCCGGATTCGAATGAGCATCGGTTCAAACTCCGTGATACGGCGGAGCATCCTTTCGCGGAACCCGGCGACCAGCACCGCAACTGCGTGTCTTCGCGGTACTACGTGTACGCCGGTTTCTCGATGGGTGACGACTACGACGCCATCACGGTTCACGATGCGCTTCTGAGCGGCGATTGGGCCCTCATGCGGGACAGCGATCTCGCGTCACCCATGCCCTACGCCGTGGATATGCTTGGAGGTGTATCGGGTTCCGGGGTGGTCATGTGGGACCGAATGACGACCGACCCGGCGCAGGTCGCGCATCGCCCGCTGGGAGCGAATGTGCTCTTCATGGACGGCCACGTGGAATTCATGCGATACGACCCAGACGATCCCAACCCCACGTTTCCCGTGACCTACGTGTCGGCCGAGTTGTTCGAGGCGCTTCCCACTGGACTTTCGCCGGACTGCGGTCAGTGATGCTTCATCGAACGAACCTCGGACAGCCATGTGAATCAAGCCCGGAAGGTCGGGCATGTGAAGGAGAGGAACGATGAATACGCGGAACCAGAACGGAAGCGCGCAGGAAGCCAAGTCGGGCAAGACCCGGCGCCGCCAGCGCGCGCAATCGCGTCGCCGCATTGTGGTCATAACCATTGCCATTGCAGCCGTCGCGGCCGCGTTGGGCTACCAATGGACGGGGACCATCGAAGGACTGGCCCAGCCTGCAAATGGCGATGCTACCTCCTTGCGGCAGTTGCTGGTGAACAAGGCCTCAGGCCGCACGCCGCACTACAGCATCTACAGAATCCGCGAGGGCATCGAACGGTTCTTCATCAGCGACATCAACAATCCCGCCGCAAGCGCCGTCGCGCAATCCGACAGCCGTCCGCGCCGAAGGTGGCGGAAGGGTCCGCCGCCTGTTCACCACACGGTCAACGTCACGGTGCAGCAGGCCCCACCGCCGCCTCCTGTGATCCACGTGCAACCGCCCGCGGTGGTCCAGGTTCAGGTGGCACAGGCCGATGTGGTGGCACCGACCGGGAGCGGTTGGGATCCCTTCAACACGGAGCAGTACGACCACTACGAGGACAACCCGTTCAAGTGGGTGAAGGACGATCCCGTGTCGACGTTCTCAATCGATGTGGACACAGCGTCCTACTCGAACGTACGCCGCATGATCCAGATGGGCGCGCGCCCTCCGCGCGACGCGGTCCGTATCGAGGAGTTCATCAATTACTTCACCTACGACTATCCCGTGCCGGACAAGGACACGCCCTTCTCGGTGAACGTCGAGATGGCGTCCGCCCCGTGGCAGCCCGAGCACCGGCTGGTCCGCATCGGCCTGCGCGGATACGAGCCGCCCCAAGACGAGCGGCCGGCGTGCAATCTGGTGTTCCTCATCGACGTTTCCGGTTCAATGCGGCCCGCGAACAAACTGCCGCTGGTGAAACGGTCGCTCAAATACCTGGTGAAACAATTGGACCATCGCGACCGGGTGGCGTTGTGCGTGTATGCCGGCGCGGCAGGCATGGTGCTCCCCCCCACTTCCTGCTCGAAGAAGAGTGCCATCCTCCACGCCATCAACCGGCTGGAAGCGGGTGGCTCGACGAACGGCGGGCAAGGCATCCATCTTGCCTACGACTTGGTGCGCCAAAACTTCCGAAGAGGGGCCGTCAACCGCGTCATCATCGCCACGGACGGCGACTTCAACGTCGGAACCACCGACCGGGGCGAGCTGATCCGTTTCATCGAGAAACGGGCCAAGGAAGGCGTCTTCCTGACCACGCTCGGGTACGGATTCGGCAACATCAAGGACGGCACCTTGGAGCAGTTGGCCGACAAGGGCAACGGCAACTACGGGTACGTGGACAGTTTCGACGAGGCCAAGCGCATTCTTGGCAAGAAGATGGCCGCAACGCTGGTGGCCATCGCCAAAGACGTGAAGATTCAGGTCGAGTTCAACCCGACGGAAGCCGCGGGGTATCGCTTGATTGGATACGTCAACCGCATGCTGGCCCGCGAAGACTTCAACGACGACACCAAAGATGCGGGCGAGATAGGCGCGGGCCACACGGTGACCGCGCTGTACGAGGTAATTCCGGCCGGACTCGACGTGCCCGCGGCGTCGGTGGACCCGCTTCGGTACCAGACGGCGGCCGAGGAGAGCAGCGCCGCATGGTCCGGCGAATTGTTTCATCTGAAGCTACGGTACAAGACGCCCAGCGCGGACAAGAGCCAGTTGCTAACGACTCCGGTGCGCGACGCGAAGATCGCGTTCGAAGACGCGTCGCCCGACTTCCGGTTCGCCACCGCCGTGGCCACCTTCGGCATGATGCTGCGCGGCGCCACACCTAGTGAAGACCTGGACTTCGTGGCGGTCCACAAGTGGGCGAGAAGAACGATGGACGGCGAGACCTCCGAAGAACGCCGGGAATTCCTCGACCTCGTCGAGGCAGCGTCGGAACTCCAGGGCTAAGAGGACGCGACTCGAGGCAAACGAAGCGACCCTACGCGGCAGCGGGGGCAGCAACGTCCCGTTGCTTCGCTATTCGGCCAACGCGCCGCCTTCGACAACAGGTGCATCCGCCAAGCCAACCGCATCGACAGTCACGCGACCGTCGACCCACGCGACGGTACCGGTGCTGAGCGAAGGAACGTGTACCTTGCCGCCGGGTACGGTCAACGTCAGGGGGCCGGAATCGCCATGGTATCCGGCCACCCAGGTATTCGCGTCGGGCGCGGCGTACAGCCACGCGGGTTCCTTGCCGCATTCGAGTACGGCGTCGCCTACCTGGACGCGGCCCTCGGCGTTTTGCCGTGCGACCGGCGATTCGAGCATGGGCCAGCCCAAATCGCCGTCGTGGGTCCAGCGTCGCTCCAATTTCCATCGCTTGAGATCGACTTCAATGCCGAGCTCACGGCCATCGCGGCGGTACTCGATACTCCACGACCCTGTGCGTTTCTTGTGCTTCTGTTTCACCTTGCCGTCGGCGACGACCTTTCCGAAGGCTCTCCCGCCCGGGTATTCGGATCGCTCTGCCGCTTCAACGTAGAACGCGCACTTGGAAGGATCGGCAAAGAATCGCAACCGCGTTTCGGGGCCCTCGTAGTTGTACATCTGGAACACAAGATCGCCACTCACCTTGTCCAGGCGAATCGGGGCACCACCGCCCAGGTCCGTCAGTGCCAGGGGTTGAATGGCGACAAGTGCATCGCCGCTTGCGACGACAACCACGTCACCCAGGTCAATGTCCGTCGGCAGCGCGTCAATCTTGCGCCCCCCGACCCAGATCTCGTCGACGTGGTCCCCTTGCGTCCAGATCAGGGCGGCTTTGGCGCTGGTGCAGTCGCGGTAGTTGGAGAATCCGTAGAGGCCGATGGCGCGCGGGCCGTCCTGCACACCGTAGAACCGGCCTTCGTCAATGAGATTGCGTGACGAAGTCCGGTCGGTCCGGTGATACCAATCGCCGAGCCACTTGTCATTGCTCAGGTAGCGTGCATACACCACACCCGGACGCTCCGCACCGGGGATGGAGTAATGCAGGGTGAGGACGTTGGCCTGCCGACTGTAGGAGCCGGTAGCCGTGCCCATGGCGAAGGACGGAGACTGGTGCGTGGTCAGCGCCACTTCACGCCTCACAGAGGCGGTTTCGGTCACTTGCATGGGCAACGGCAGGTCATCCACGGCATGCATCATCCACGACGGCAGCACGCCGCCGCCGGCCCAGTTGTGGATTAAGCGTTCGTCCGAACCGGTCTCACACTCCAGGTGCGGCTGGTAGCAGCGGCTGTGGGGCCCTGCCCATCGTCCTGTCCCTTTGTGAATGCGCAGGGCAACGCTGAGTCCCACACGGGTCAACATGGTGCGCGCCCTGATACGAGCTTCTTCGTTGACAGTCATCGAGCTGAGCCGATGCAGCGCACCCATGGCGATTCGGGTATACGTCGGGCTGTTGAACTCCGTGGTGGCACCGTTCTGGCACGTGATCACCTCCCACTCGCGGAGCCGCCGATATCCGCGCTGGGCGATGGCTTCGTCGCCCAGCAACTCGCCCCCAAGACAGGTATTCACGATGTCGTATACGGCGATGTTTGTGTAGGCGAGGGTAACGTCGATGGCGTCGATTTCCTGGAGGCCCAGGCGAATGCTGTCCAGAGCCTGTTGTCGAGTAGCTTCCGGCAACCGGTCGCCGTGCCGAATCATCATGGGAATCATGCTGGAAAGGCAGAACTCCACGGCGTTCAGGTCGGTGACGCGGTCGTCCTCGTACATCCAGCGGAAATTGCCGACATGCCGGGCGCCGGGCCGTGTTTCCTGGCACGAGAACGTGGCGTCGAGCACCTTCACGGCCATGGCGATGTCCTCGGGCGTCCCGTTAGACACCAGCCAGGACGCCAGGCCTGCCCCTCCTCGTGATTCGTGGAACCTGCCGTTTTCGGTGGTCTTGCCTGGAAGGTTCACCGCCGGATCGAAATTGGATGGGAGCTGTATCGGTTGGGCGGTAAGGGCAACGATGGCAACGACGAGGGGAATCATGGATCTGCTCCGGTGTGTGCGGTCAGGTCACACGTACGAGGAATTGCGCCAGTGTCTGCCGAAGGATTCTGACGGATGGGAAGGGCAAGTTCAAGCCTACGGTTCCAGATTCTCCACACGCGTGAACGGCGTCTTCAGTCGTTCCTTGGCCTTCGCGCTGGGACCATACTTCAACCCGAACTGGTCGTGCCGGATAACCCGGTAGACGTGCATATCGTAGGCTTTGCTGTAGAAGGGGACGGCCTCATCGCGCCGATCCAGCAGGTCGAGCATGTGGCCTTGCCAGAGCAAGCCCAGGACAACTTCCAGTTGATCGCCGTTGGCTTCGCCGGTGGACACCATTTTCTCGAACACGGGCAGGGCATCTTCGTAACGCTTCACGTCGTACAGGGCAAAGGCCAGTTTGAGCAGAATATCGTCGTCGATCTGGTGGAGCCAGTCGGGTTGAAACTTGTCCACAATCCTCTGGTTAGCGGCTCGGCCATACCCGGTTGAACGCAGCACATAGTTTGGGGACGCTTCGTAGGCCTTCTTCTTCTCCTCCACGTCCTGCTTCCATTCTGAGATATCCGTGTCAGACGCTTCCACCTTCTCGATGAATGCCTTCATCACCGCGCGGAACTTGTCCGGCTCGTCTTCATAGGGGATGTGGGCCGACCGCTCAAACACCACCAGTTCCGCGTTCGGGAAACAGGAATGGATCTTCGGAACCTTGTCCGTGGTCCATGTGTTGTCCCACTTCGCCTCGACGATAAGGGTCGGTATGGGACAGTCGTCGAAGACGCGGCCCAAACGCAGTAGATTCAAGGAGGGGATCATGGACGGCCGGAAATCGTCAGCCTGCACCCACTCGTAGAGGGCGACCCGTGCCATTTGATCCACGGTTGGCCTGTAGTACTCCTGGCGTTTCCAGTCGCCGTTCATCTGGAGGTTGAACACCAACTGGGCGGTCGTCAGCGCGGGCGTACTATGCAGCTCGGCGATTCTCTCCTGCTCCTCATAGGATAGGTAGTGCGATTGTCGACTACCCGATACGCTGACCGGCAGCCCGCGCGTGGACGACGTGACCAGGACCAGTCCCAACACGCGGTCCGGATGCTTCAGCGCATAGCATTGGGCGACCGTGCCGCCGAAAGAGTGACCCAACACCACCCATTCGTCGATGCCGAGCGCTTCCCGAAGCTTGTCGAGATCGTCGACTGACTGCTCGATTGTGTATCCCTCTCCTTTCTTGTAGTCCGAGGCGCCGCACCCGCGCTGATCGTAGTAGATGAGCCTGGCGCTGTCCTTGAGGCACGACAGGGCGGGATGGAACACGTGGTGCGTGCCCCCGGGCCCGCCGTGGATCAGAACCAGGGGCGTGCCCTCTCCTTCCTGTTCGCAGTAGAGCTTGCAGGCGCCAATGTCGACGTGCTCCTTCCAGATGTCCAACAAATCGCACAGTGGCGGCACATCGGGCAACTTCATGAGGGTGGCTTCCTCGATATGCACGACGCGGTCGAAGATGCTTTCGCGCGATCCGCCCTCGGGTTCCTGCGCCTGAGGCGATGGCGCCAGCGCCGAACAAACGATCAAGCAGACTGCAGCCGACACGGTGTGGAGTCCGTATGTGGGGTTATCAGGCCGCCTTCCCGAAAGAAACTTGGTCATCATGCTGTCGCTCCCCGGTGGTCGTCCGGTCCCTCGGTTCACGACAGGTAATGGCACTTGCCTCGCGTAACGATCACGGGCAGGATCCCACCTAACGGAGAGTCCCCTCCGCATCGGCTCGCGCCTCCACCTGCAACTCGAGGACCCCGTTCTCATCGGGCGCGACGTTGACCAGCGGGTATCGCCGCGGAGCTGGGTCGAAAACGGTCAACCTTCCCATGCCCACGACGAGAGAGGGGGCGTGGCCTTCCTGCTGAACGTCCGTAATGCGGCCTCGCAACATGCGCAGTTCGATGCCGTTACCCCAGACAAGGCCACCATCCTTCCGTGTCGGGACTTCGAAGATCCAGAAGGACCAGTCCGGCGGGGGGTCCTGCCATCGGACAACCGCCGTGTGAGGGCGACGCAATTCGACTGCGGTTCGCTGCCCGCCTTCCTGCCACTCGAGTTCGGCCGATGCCCCGGCCTCTTTCACGGTGGGCGCGATTGTGCTCTCGGTAGCCAGCCCTGACGCGACGACGACGGGGGCTCCGCCGGCATGCACGACCAACTCCCCGCCTCTACCGATGGCCGCCAGGATGCCCCCAGATTCCCAGGAAGCACGCGCATACGCCTGGCACACCGAGGGGAAAGCGTAGGACAAGGCGGCGTCGACGGGTTCGATGGGTACGGTCTCGTCATACCACAGGCAGGCGTAGCCGCCCAGTTCGAAGAGCAACTGCTCGCGCCGGTTGGGCGTGATGTAGCGCGTCTGTTGGATTCCCCCGAGGGTGGCGTCCCACAGTGCCAGGCACTGGTATTCGGGTCGCCGGTACTCCCGAGCCAGACAGAGCAACGCGGGGGCGTAGTAGTCGAGCTGACCGTAGGACGGCGAGAAGACGACGGATTCGTTCGGCCGGTTCCAGCCGGGACGCTTCCCGCAAGCGACCGAGGCCAGCGCGAGGTCGGCGTTCATGTACTGCGCGTAGTCCCCGAAGAGGTCCCGACCGGTCACGCGGCGCAGTGCGTCCATGAAGAACAGGCGATAGTGCATCGTCGAGGCCCAGAACGTGGCGCCTTCTACTTGCGCGCCGTCCGGTGCGAGCCCCGTGGGCAACAGATGATCTTCAAACTTCGCAATGGTCGCGTCGAGCCATTCTTGCGCTTCCGGCGCCTCTCCGAGCAAGGCCAGCGCCGCCACGCCCAGGGACGCGTATTCGACGACAGCGTGATGCGTGTGGAAGCCAGATCCCGACCGACTGGGCAAGGAGAAGTAGTCGAGGTAGTAGTTGTGAGCCGTCTGCGTGAGCATCGCGCGAATCTCTTCTCGCTCGGCCTCCTCGAACCGGTCGTAGGCCAAATCGTAGCCAACAGCCGCGCCCTTCAGCAGCCGCGTCACCGCATATGCCTTGCCTCCGTCCGGCGCGGCATCCGCATCGGGCCGCCAAGCGCGGCAACACGCCAGCGTCCAACGCCGCGCCGCCTCACCGTACTCGACCTTTCCCGTGAGGGCGTAGGCGAACGCGAGATGCTCCGTGATCGCCGTGTCCATCATCATGGCGTAGAACCGGTCGTACAGATTCTCGTAGATCGGGTCCTCCGCCGCGGGAGCGATCCATTCCTCGCGCGGCGCCTTCTCCATGCACCACCGGGCCGATTCCTCCAGGTTCCGCCAGAGGCGGCGGCGTTGGGGGTCTCCATGGGGCAACCGCAGCGCTTCAAGATCCGACGTGGTGCAATAGAGACGGGGATGCCCGGTCACAATCTCGCCCGCGGCGTTGCCCTCCTCCCCCGCCGCCACGGCGCAGGTCATCAGCGCCAGACTTGCCACAAGAAGGCCTCGGCCGTCGAGGATTCGGGCCGGTAGACTGAAGAGCATGGAGTACATACATGAACCTCGAGGTCCGGATCCGACACCTGTCGGAGCCTCTGTTCCCGTTGTTGCGTCCGTGACCATCACGGATCTGGCCTGGCGATTCTAGGGTATCACGGCTGGGCGCTCAAGACGCGACCGCGGACCGCCGTCGTCGAGACGGACTGACGGGGGATCCAATTCCGCGACGATCCTGCCATGGACATTGGTTTCCCTGCGTCGTTATGCAATGATTGCCGAACAGCATTTGGATCGGTCGGATCGCAGCAGACAGCGTGAAGACGAACCGGCCCACCGGCAACGGTTTCGGTCCCCGTGCGGGACCAAGGGAGGAGAGACCTCATGCAGCACGAGATTCTGTACCAACCATCCTACAGCGTCGTCCGCGTCCAACTTGAGCAGGGCGAATCCATCATGGCCGAATCCGGCGCCATGCTCAGCATGAGTCCCACCATCAAACTCGATGCGCAGATGTCGGGCGGCGGCCTGCTCGGGGCCGTCAAGAGCGCCATCGGTGGGGAGAGTTTCTTCCGGACCACGTTCACAGCCGAAACCGGACCCGGTGAGGTCATGCTCGCTCCGGATACCACGGGCGACGTGATGCACGTGGACTTGGACGGCAAGATGTACGTCCAGGGCGGGAGCTATCTCGCGGGCGCATCGGACCTGGAAATCAGTGTCGAAGGCCGGGTCAAGTCGATGCTCTCGGGCGAAGGTCTGTTCCTGCTGACCGTGGCCGGGCGCGGCCCACTGTACTTGTCCAGTTTCGGCGCGATTCACACGGTCGATCTGGCGCAAGGAGAGGAGCACATTGTCGATACAAGCCACATGGTGGCCTTTGACGCGTCCATCCAGTACCAGATCGAGAAGGCAGCGGGCAGGACCGAAGGTGTGGGCGGATTTCTCAAGGGCATGGTCAAGAGCGCCATGTCGGGTGAGGGCTTTGTGTGCCGGTACACGGGCCCCGGCCGCGTGTACGTACAGACCCGCAGCTTCAAGAATTTCGCACAGATGCTGATCCCGTTCATTCCGAAGAAGTCGGATTAGCTCTCCCGCGTCTTCTCCGCAAGCCAAACGAGATTCTCGACGAAGCGGTCAACGGTCTGGAGCCCTTCGGTATCCTCGACCACGTCGCCCGCGGCACGTCCGAACGCCACGTTCCAGTAGGTGGACCCGGCGACGATCATGTCGTTGATCGTGAACCAGTACATCAACTGGGCGTAGGTGAAGTTCTGTCCCGCCCGGCGGGCGACTACCACGGGACCGCCCAGCTTGCGCGAGAAGGGGTTGCCATTGCCTCGCGCCACGTAACCTGCACGGTCGAGAAGCGCCATGAGTTCGGGCGTGGCCGATCCGAAATAGACCGGGCTTCCGACAATGATGATGTCGGCTTCTACGAGTTTCGGAAAGACGGTGTTGAAGTCGTCTTCGACCACGCATCGCATGTTGCCCATCTTCCAACACTTGCCGCACCCGACGCAGCCCCGGATCGAGTGGTCCCGGAGACGTACGAGTTCGCCTGACGCGCCTCCGGCCTCCAGGCCGTCCAGACACCGCTTCAACAGCGTCTCGGTGTTTCCTCCCTCGCGCGGACTCCCACAGACGGCAACGGCTTTCATAATGTGATACTCCCTTTGCGCGTACTTTGGCACACGCCGGGGGGCGGGTGCAATCTACTTCCCACGCGCCCCCGGCCTGCGCTATCATCAGGTCACACAAAGGGATTGCACGACGCGATCCTGAGGGGAGTACATGCGCCATGTTCCGAGGAGACGCTTGTCTTGATGCCATGGTGGTTCTGACCGTCATCGCGGTGAGCGCGGCGTGCGGCCGCGCCATCGCCGCTGAACCGTCCGCGGATCTGCCTCCACTGCTGACGTTCAACGACGGGTCTCCCGTCGCGACCGCGGAGGACTGGCAGCGCCGCAAGGAAGAGGTCCGCGATCTGATGGTGGCCACGTTCACGGGTACGTTGCCCCCCAAGCCGCCAAGACTGTCGTCCTCCAAGGTTCTTGAGGAATCGAAAGGCGCGGACGGGGCTACGCGACGGCGGGTGAAGCTCACGTTCGCCACGCCCAACAAGGCATCCTTCGAGACGTGGGTTTGGCTGCCTCCCGGCGAGGGACCTCATCCCGTGCTACTGACAGCCCCCCGCTATTACCAGATTGCGTGGGCCGAGGCCGCCTTGGCGCGCGGTTACATCGTTGGCCTGTTCCCCGGCGTAGACCACATGCATCACGAGGAAGCGTACCCCGGATACGAGAAGGTCTGGGAGACGTTCCGCGCCGAATATCCCGACGCCACCTGGACCGAGATCGTGTGCAAAGGCTGGTTGGCAGGCCGCGTGCTCGATTACATCCTCGATCCGAGGTCGGAATCCAACGCAGCGGCGGGACAGGTTGGCGTCATCGGGCACTCCCGGTACGGAAAACAGGCCATGCTGGCGACGGTGTTCGACGAACGAATCACCTCGGTGGTAGCGCGAAGCCCTGGATCCCCAGCCTCGTGCCCGTATCGATTCACGTCGCGCCACACCTTCAACGAGGCGCCCTCCGACTTCCCCGCCGAGTGGTTCTTACCCGCCCTGCGCGCGTACACCGGCCGCGAACACGAGTTGCCTTTCGACGCCCACGCATGGGTAGCCCTCATCGCGCCGCGCGCCTGCATGATCCACACAGCCCACAACGACGGCTGCGAACCGACCTTCGCGGTGGAACGCGCCTACTTGGCGGCCCGCGAGGTCTATGCTCTCTTGGGCGCTGACAAGAACCTCCGTGTGGCCTACCGGGAAGGCTATCACGACCCCATCACAGACGCGCACCGGAGGCACAACATGGACTGGTTCGACTGGTCCTTCGGCCGGGGCAGCATCCCGGATACGGCCTTTCCCGAGGCGTTCATCCATCGATTCGACTGGGATCTGTGGGTTCACCGGCAAGAGATGAGCGGCCTCACGCCGCCCAGCCTGTCGGGCGATGCGCAGGAACGGGTCCTATGGGGCTTGGGCGTCGCACCGGAATCCCTGGAATGGGAAGGCGAGTACGGATTGTACACGGAGGAAGAGTCGAAGGCCATGGACCACGACCGGTGGGAGGTGGAGAACACGACTCGGCTTCCGGTGGCTTTCGGGGACCAAATCCGCGGCAATGTCTACTACAACCCCACCGTGAAAGAACCCGCGCCGGTAGTGATTTGGCTGCATCCCTACTCCTACGCCACCGGGTACAACGAGGCCTACGGCGTGGAGGGAACGACCGTCTACCATCGCCTGGCCCAAGCCGGATACGTGGTGTTGACGTACGACCAGTGTGGATTCGGATTCCGGCTGCTGGAGGGGCGGGACTTCTACAAAGACCACCCCAAGTGGTCGCGTCTGGGAAGAATGGTCTACGATGTGGGCCAGGCCATTCTGTTCCTGCAGCAAGGCCTAGGGTATAGCGAGCAGGACCTGCCGGAAATCGACGGGGACCGCATCTATCTGGCGGGCTATTCGCTCGGAGGTATGGTGGGACTGTACGCGGCCGCCCTGGATGACCGGGTAGCGGGTGTAGCGTCCTTCTGCGGATTCACGCCATTGCGGACCGACACGGATGACAAACCCACGGGTGGCACGCGCCGGCTCTGGGAATGGCATGCTATCCAACCGCGTCTCGGGCTCTACCACGGGCGCGAGGATACGTTCCCCTACGACTTCGACGAGGTAATTGGTCTGGTGGCGCCCCGCCCGTGTTTGATCGTCGCTCCTGCGCGCGACCGCGAAGCCGACGCCACCGACGTGAAGGCCTGTGTTGAGGTGGCGACCAAGGCATGGGACGAGCAGGACAAGCTGAC
>JAAEQP010001171.1 GCA_024231375.1 bacterium
TCACCATTGTCGATCCCGATCGCGGGCCCGATGCTCGCGAGATGGCCACACCGGTCAGTCGAGGCGGCTTTTTTCGCGACCCCTATCCACTCTCGGAGGACCTGTTTCTCGCCGCCCAGGAATGTTCCATTTTGCTGATGGATCGTGAGGGAAATCGAGAAACCATCTACGAACTGCCTGCGGAATGGCGTGTCGGGAGGACGAAAATCCACGAGCCGCGACCCGTGCGACCCCGGCCGCGCGAGCGCGTCTTGCCGTCCATCATCGATCTCTCGAAACCCACGGGCCGGGTCGTGTTGGAGAACGTCCACCACGGCCGCAACATGGAAGGCGTCGAGCCGGGCGATATCAAGAAGCTGCTCGTGCTGGAGATCCTTCCCAAGCCCTACAACATGTTCAGCGGCATGGAACCGCTGACCTACGGCGGCACGTTCCTGCTGGAACGGGTGCTGGGCACGGTGCCGGTCGAAGCCGACGGTTCCGCCTATGTCGAACTGCCCGCCATGCGGCCCCTGTTCTTCGTCGCACTCGA
>JAAEQP010001172.1 GCA_024231375.1 bacterium
CCAGACAACAAATGCCGTATGCGTTTTTGGAAGGTCCCCGTTGGGCGAGGGTAGGAATGGGCCGACTTTGCGGTGCGATTTCCTACGCCTATCAGCATTCGCCAACTGAGTTCACGCATCCACCACCCGCCCGTCTTGAAATGGAAACGGGCCCCGCGGGGGGGAATGCGGGGCCCGTTGGAACGCCGCCGGAACGGAGCCGGGGCGAAACGCTGCTATTTGCCGGGGTGGTCGGCCTCGGACAGGACGCCGTCGCTGTTGCGGTCCATGCGTTTGAAGGCGGCCTCGGGGAACTCGGGCTTCTGAGCCCGGATCTCTTCCAGCGTGACCTTCCCGTCGCCGTTGCCATCGGCTCGCCGAATCCGGGCCATCCTGTCGGCCCCATCGCCGCGCGCAGAACGACCCTTGGGCCCGTCGCCGGGAGTCAGAACTCCGTCACCGTCTTTGTCGAACGCGTCGAACCGTTCACGCGTCACGTTCGGCATCAGCGCGTTCAGTTCTTCAAAGGTCACTTTCGTGTCGCCGTTGGTGTCGGCCTTGCGCAACACGGCCAGTCGGCCGCGCTGTTCGGGCGGTCCGGACGGCGCGCCGGCGGGCGGACCCGCGGGCGGTCCTTCAGGCACGTCGACCGCACTCAGAATCCCGTCATTGTTGATGTCGAACTTGTTGAACCCTTCCTGCGTCAGCCCAGGAAAAGCGGCCACGGCTTCCTCGAACGTCACCTTGCCGTCCTCATCGGTATCGGCCTCCTTTATCCTGTCCAGCATCTCATTGCGCGGGCCGGATTTGCCTGCGGACGGAGGTCCGGGTTTCGGCCCATCGGCATCGGACAGCACACCGTCGCCATTGGTGTCGAGATGCACGAACCGCTGTTTGGTCATGTTGGGCGCGACGGATGCCAGTTCCTCATAGGACACCTGGTTGTCGCCGTTGGCGTCGGCCTGTTTGAGCTTGGCCAGCATGTCGCCGCCGGGGCCGGGTCGACCCGCGCCCTTGGGACCAGGCCGTCCCGGCCGGCCTTTGGGCCCTTCGCCCTCGGTCAGCACGCCGTCTCCGTTGGCATCGAATCTGGCGAACAACTCCTTGGTCATCTTCGGCGCGACCGCGGACAGTTCTTCAAAGGAAACCTTCTTGTCGCCATTGGCGTCGGCACGCTTGAACATCTGGCGGCCTTGCCCCTTGCGCGCGCCTTCCCCGCCTTTCGGTCCCCGGCCTGGCTTGGCTCCCAGTGCGGGCTTTGCGTCCTCGCCAAACAGGATGCCATCGCCGAATTGGACGCCCTCGCCAGATTTCGACTTCTTTGCGGGCTTCGGCCCTTGGGCACCGTCGGCCATGGACACGATTCCGTCGCCGTTCTTGTCGTAAGCGCCGAACTGCGCCTGGGTCACGCCTGGGAAGGCGGCCGAGGCTTCCTCGAAGGTGACCTTGCCGTCGCCATCGGCGTCCGCCTGCTTGACCCGTTGGGCGAGTTCGCCGCCGCCCCGTGGCGCGTCGGCCTTCGGAGCCTTCGCGGCCTGCCCTGCGTCGGCCATAGACACGACACCGTCGCCGTTCTTGTCGTGGCTGTCGAACTGGGCCTGGCTCACGCCCGGGAACGCGGCCGAGGCCTCCTCGAAGGTGACTGTGCCGTCGCCGTTGGCATCGGCCTGCTTCACCTGTTGGGCGAGTCCACCGCCGCCCCGCGGTTCCTCGGCCTCAGCGAGGGCGAACGACATCGCCATGAGGGCCGCCAACGCGCACGTCGTGATCCAATGTATTCTCATCGCAGCATCTCCATCTGTTGCCGATTCACGCTCACGGCCCATCAAACACCGGGAACGTCCCGGAGTTCCACGGACACCGCCGGACCGTGCCCACGTTGACGTGCGGGGCCCGGATGACTACAATCCCGTGAAACCTTGAGCATATGGGCATCGCGATGGACATGAATGAGTTAAGAGACGCCTTTTCGAACGCGTTCCCGGACGCGGGGCCGCCCCGGATCTGCCGGGCGCCTGGCCGGATCAACCTGATCGGCGAACACGTCGACTACAACGGATTGCCGGTCTTGCCGATGGCCATTGACCGGGAGATTCGGATCGCCTTCGCCCCCCGCGCGACCGGCCAGGTCCGCTTGCGCAGCATGGAGGGGAAACAACCCGCCGCAGAGTTCGAAAACGGGCAGACCATCGCACCGTCCGATCCGGGGCAGTGGGACAACTACTGCAAGGCGGCGTTCCAAGGCTTGAATGACCATCTGAACCTGGACCGGCATCCCGGCGCGGACCTGTTGGTGACAGGCACCATCCCGTCGGCGGCCGGTCTGAGTTCGTCATCGGCACTGGTGGTGGCGTGCGCATTGGCGTACCTCCACGTGCTGGAGGTCCCCCTCGGCGAAGACATGACACGTCTTGATCTGGCATCGATGCTGGCAGAGGCGGAGCAGTACGTGGGCACGCGCGGCGGCGGCATGGACCAAGCCATCATTCTCCTCGGCGAGGCGGGGAAGGCATGCAAGATCAACTTCTACCCGCTCCGGGCCGAAGAAGTGCCGCTATTCGACGGATACGCCTTTGTGGCGTGCAATTCCCTGGTGAAAGCCGAGAAGACAGGCGACGCCCTGCATCGGTACAACGCTGGACCCCTCACGTGCAGGTTGATTCGCGCGTTGGTGGAGAAGGAAGCGCAACGGGAATTCGGTGAGGAAATCGAGATCGCACGCCTGGGCGATCTGTGGTACGGGCCCCTGTGCCTGACCTTCGACGAAGTGGGCGCCCTGTTCGAGGCGGCCTTCCCGACGGAACGCACCACGCTGGCCCAGGCGCAAGATACGCTGGGCATGACCGAAGCGGCCATCCGCGACGCGTGGCTGGGATCGTTGGTGGAGCCCGAGGGAGGCTTCCGGCTGCGGGCCCGGGCCAAGCACCAGATAACCGAATTCAAGCGGGTCGAGGTCGCGCGCGACATGGCGCAAACGGGCGATGCAACGGCCTTTGGCGCGCTGATGAACGAATCTCATACGAGTTGCGCGGAAGACTACCGCGTGAGTTGCCCGGAACTGGACCAACTGGTGGCGGCGGCGCGACGGGCCGGAAGCCTCGGGTCCCGCTTGACGGGGGCCGGATTCGGGGGATGCACCGTCAATCTCGTGCCTGATGACCGTGTGGACGCGTTCCGCGATCAGGTGACCCGCGAGTACTACGAAGGACATTTGAGGCGCTCTCGGGACGACGTGACCGACGCGATGCTGGTGGTCCAGGCCACGGCAGGCGCCGGCTACACGGACTGATCCGACGGGACTGCGCTGCCTCATCGACGACTTGTAATGTCCCAATCAATCCCTTACACTTCCTTGTGTTGCGGCAATGCCGCGGCATTTGACCTCTGCTGA
>JAAEQP010001173.1 GCA_024231375.1 bacterium
AGACAACCACCACCACCCCTGCCACCACCCCTGCCACCACCCTTACCGCCACCCTCGCCATACGTCAATGAAAGACAAAGGCGCGGCTAACGGCCAGGAAGCCCGCGACCATGGCCAACACGCTGGCGTAGTAGGGGTACGCTTGTGTCAGGAAGCGCTCGTACTCGTCGTGCCGGAACGGTCGCACGGCAACAATCTCCGCCTCATGGATCCACGACAGGCCGGGCCTGGTGTAGTCAACCTTGATCTTGAACACGCCGTACTTGTCGGGAACTTGGATCCTCGCCACAAACGTCCCGTTGCCGGTGTTTGTCAGGGTCCGCCTCACGTACGGGTCTAGCATGTACATCTCGACCTGCACGTCATTCCCACCGTACCCGCCGCAGTGGCTCTTCGCGCACTCTTCGATGTCGATGGCGACCTCGATCTCGTCCTTCACCCTGTACCCTTCAGCAGGGTTCCACGAATCGCTTCCGACCCTCCGATGCCTCAGACCGGATGGCCTGAGCACGCCCCGCTGCCCGAACACCCATTCCAGCGAGTCCTCGGCGAACGCCTTGTTGCCGACGTGACGACTGATCACGGCGTCCGACAGCATCTCCGTGGAGCCGATGACGGCCGCGCGTGCGTTGTTGCGACCCTGCACGAGCGCCGCCAGCTTCAGATTGTACCCGCCAAGCTTCAGGGCGCGGGGGGCGGCACCGTCCTTGCCTGGCATGGCGGCAAAGGCGGTGGGGCTCGCGTGCAGGGCGCCGACCGTCATCGTCGCCTCTGGCGCGATGGAGAACCCGACGCCGTCC
>JAAEQP010001174.1 GCA_024231375.1 bacterium
CAGGGAGCATGCGGGCATCGAGCTGGTTGGTCTCACGTCGCCGGTAGGTGTGTGGGGTGGGTCATCCGCAAGTTGGAACACCGAGGAATCGTTTGATCACTTCATGGGTCTGATGATCGCCGACCTCGAGCGTAGCATGCCGGTCGACGGCGTCTTCCTCGCTCTTCACGGAGCGATGGGCGTTCGCAACATCCCTCGACCTGAAGCGGAGATTGCCAGGCGCATTCGACAGGTCGTAGGGCCCGACGTGCCCATTGCCGCCACATTCGATCCCCACGGCAACGAGGACGCGGAGTTCCTTCGTTGGGCGGACATGGCGTTCTGCGTGAAGCGCTATCCGCACTATGATTCGCGCCTGCAGGGCGAACGGGCTGCTCGAACTCTGATCCGAACCATGCGCGGTGATTACAAACCCACGACCGCCACGAGTAAGCCCGGCATCGTCACCCCGACGGTGTTACAGTGGACCGGCCAGTCCCCTTCAATGGACATAATGGAACGGGCACGCAGGTGGGAGGCCCGCGCGGTGGACGCCTACGTGAGTGTGTTCTACGGATTTCCGTGGACGGACGGGCCGGATATTGGTGCTGCCATCATGGTTGTCACCAACGATGACCAGGAGCTCGCGGACCGAATTGCGGAAGACATGTCGGAGTACATGTGGAGGGTGCGGGAGGAGTTTGCAGGCGGCGAGTATCCACTTCCAACCGAAGGAGTACGCCTCGTGAAGGATGCAATTGTGGCCTGAGAGACCCCCGTGGTATTGGCGGACCACAGCGATA
>JAAEQP010001175.1 GCA_024231375.1 bacterium
TGGCAGGAGGTGACGCAGATTTCCGCGCCGGTCGCCTTTAACTGGTCCGCCTTGATCTTGCCCGACTTCAGCCGCTGGGGCGTGTATTCCGACATGCTCATGGCCCCGCCACCGCCCGTGCAGCAGTAGTTCTCGGCGCGGTTGGGGTACATCTCGCGGAAATCGGTGCAGACGAGATTTAGCAACTCGCGGGGCTCCTCGAACAGCCCACAACTGCGGGCGTTGTTGCAGGAGTCGTGGAAGGTGACCGGCGTGGTGTTCTTCGTCTTGTCGACCTTGATCCGACCCTCTTTGATGTAGCGGAGCATGGTGAGCACGGAACTCTCCATCTCGAAGGGCACGTCGAACTTGGCCCAGTTGGGGCCTTCGCAACGGGTTGACCGGTAGCCGTGTCCGCACTCGGAGATGACCAGTTTCTTGCCGTGAAGCTCCTCGACCTTCTCGTAAAGCCGCTGGGCCACGGAGCCGCCCAGTTCGTCGTCGCCGGAGAACAGCCCGAAGTTGGTCATGTCCCAACAATCGCTGGGCATCGTCCAGCTTTCACCCGCCATGTGGAATATCTTGGCGGCGTCGGCGATTGTGCGCGGGTCGTACTTCACTTCGCGCGGGTTGATCGAGTAGACGACGTTGCAGTCGGGCCGGTCGATGGGGATGATATCCTCGGCCGAGTCGTCCAACTCCTCTTCGAGTTCTTCCGCCATCCACTCCAGCGTCTCGACGTAGTCTTCCTTGAGCACGCCCATCTGGTTGCCGGTTTCCCACTGGTCCTTGCTGACCACCGCCACGCCCTCGGGCATGACGCCGACGGACACGAGCAAGCCCCGCGCCATGCGGTTGAACGTGGCCAGGTCGACCCCCATCGGGCAGTTGATCGAGCAACGCCGACAGTTCGTACACTTGCCGAAGACCGTGTCCTTGAGTTCTTCCAGCTCTTCGTCGGTGTGAACACTGCCCGCCTTCACCCACCAAGGGAAGACGCGACCGGTCCAGTCGAAGTGCCGTTTGAA
>JAAEQP010001176.1 GCA_024231375.1 bacterium
GCGGGCGGCGCCGGTTGAGCGCCGCCCGCGGTGTCTTTCTCAGGGATATGCTCGCTAGATCCGCCGGTAGACGATGGACGGAATAACCTGACGTCGTTCGGTCAGAACCGCTCCAAGGACCCGGCCCTTCGCACCGTTGAGCATCTCCATGGCGCGCGCAACGACCTCGCGCCGGGTGCTGTCGGACCGGACAACGAGCACGCAACCATCGGCCAACTGCGCCAGGTTGAGCGCGTCGTGGGACGCAAGAATCGGCGCCACGTGGAACACAACGCGGTCGAATTCGCCGCGCAACTCGTTGAGGAGTTCCTTCATGCGGGGCGACCGCCACAGGTAAGTCGGGCATTCGCGCACCGATCCGCGGCCAACCACGTTGAGGTTGCCCATTCGGCTTACCACGTCGCTCAACTCGGCCTGTCCGCCCAAGACGTCCATGAGACCCGCGCCGTCCGGCGTCTCCTCGATACCGTCGCCCACGAAGTCGACGAGCAGCGTCCGGCGCTCGGGGTCGTCGGCGCAGGCCTCGGCAAGGGCCCGGGCCACGCGGTGCGACCCCTCCCCACCCACCGAACTCGCCACCTCGAGCAAGCGCAACGGCTCTTCGGGATGGACCGCCTCAAGCATGGTGCTGAGGCGTTGTGCCTCGCGGGGATCCAGTTGCTCGTAGGGCGTGTGGAAGAAGGACGCCAGCGGCGGGGCCTTCAGATAGTGCTCCACATCCTCGGGGGTCTTGACGCCGTGGTCGAGGTACTCGAAGAAGAAGGACAGGCCGATGCCGCCTACGATCCCGGCAATGAGGGCCACCAGCAAGTTGAACAGCTTGCGGGGGCTCACCGGATCCACGGGCAGGTTGGGCGAGGAAATCTCGCGGATGCTCGAGATGTTGAACTCAGACACCGCGTCGGCCACGATGGATTCCTCGAGCTTCTCCGCGTAGTACTCCAGCGACGCGGTGCGCGTGCTGACATCGAGGTCCAGTTCGTCGTGCTGGGCCATGATGTTGTTGAGCTTCTGAAGGCGTTCCTCAAGTCCGGCGATCTCTCTCGCGCTCCCCGCCATGCTGAGTTCAAGGGCCTTCTCAAGGTCGATGACGGCCTTCTCGATTTCATTGTTGATGGCGCGGCGATCCGGGTGCTGGGGCCCTTTGGTCTGCATCACCTCATTGCGGCGCTGGACCTTCTCGAGCAACTTCAGCCGCAACTCGGTAATGACCGGGCTCTCAGTTTCGCGAGACAGAAGCCCGACAATGGCGCCGGAATCCGGTTCCTTGGCGCCCTTCACGTACTCGGTGGCGGCCCCGAGGGTCTCCAACTGAAGCGTAAGGCGCTTGGCCTTGTTGTAGGCCTCGAGAAGCAGCTCTCTCTCGACATCGATCTCGAGAATGTCGTTCTCATTGCGGAAATCGCGAAGCTGTTGCTGGGCTGCCGCCAACTCGGTCTTCACCCGCTCGTACTGCTTGGTGAAGAAGGGACGGCTCTCGGGCTGAGCAAAAACGTCCTTGTGCTTCTCTTTGAACTGCACGATCACCTCGGTCAGGATCTCCTGGGCCGTGTCGGGATCGCTGTAGCGGCATCGAATCTCGAGCACGTGGGATTTCTCGACGGGGATCACCTCGATGGCGCGTCGGAGTCCGTTGACCGTTCGCTGGCGATCCGTGGGCTTGGATCGCAACGCCAGGGCGTAGGTCAACTCGTTGTAGGCCTGTTTCGCGCCGCGCAGAGCCGCACGAACCGGATTGCCGGCAGGCGGCGCCGACCGCGTGTCGAGTTTGAGGGCGTCAATGACCTCCTCCAGCACGTCGTCGCTGTAGATCATCTCCATTTCGGAGTTGACGTCCTCGATCGTCATGCCCATGGTGATCATTTCGGCCGCGGATCGGGTGACGGTGGGGTCCGCCACCTGTTGATCACGGCCTTCCATGATCCGTACCTTCGCCACGGATTCGTAGGTGGGCGGCCACACATAGTTGCCCGCGAACACCACTCCGAACACGACGAGGGCGAAGAACAGGATGAGCACCTTCCGTTTGAAAAGTACCGTCAGAACGTCTCGGAGAAAGATTTGGCGTTGGTCCATCTTACGATCCCTCTCGGTTTACTCTGTTCGCTGTGCTGCGCACTTGCTGCCTCCGACTGCGCCGCTACGGGCTAAGGAGCGAGCTTATGGGAAGGCTGGACGCCGACGGGACCAGCGAAACTCCCGAGTTGAAGTTCTTGCTCGTGTTGTCCGTCTTCACCTTCTGCGTATTCATGTAGTACGTGCCATTCACGCCCATGTTGTTGCCAAAGGGAATGAGCTCTTCGATGTACTGCTCAACGAAGAGGTTGGCCCGTACGATCATCTTGCGCGGCACGTAGATCACGTCAAACGGCCTCAGCATGATGTCGTTCTCGGTGTAGCCCTTCGTAAGGGCTTTGTGCAGGTTCATCTTGAAGATGAAGGGCTTGCCGTTCGGATTGCGCCGCATCACGATGACGTTGTTCATGCGTGCGTTGGGCGACGGCCCTCGCGCCATCATGATGGCCTGGAGCGCCGTGGGTGCGCCGGCCAGCGGGTACACACCCGCCACACCAACCTCGCCACCCACATAGACGCGCGACCCCGTCACCGTAACCACGTCGACCGAGGACTTCACCTTGTTGAACATGACAGCGTCCGCACATGCCTCATCTAGCGTCGCCTCCAATTCGGCCACGGAGAAGCCGGCCGCCTGGAGTTCGCCGATTCGAAGCACCGAGATCCTGCCATCGGGCCGCACGGTGGTTGACGTGTTCATGCTGGCCAGGGCCGTGTTCACCAAGGGGAACACCACCAAGCTGACCTCGGGCGCGTTGTTGAGGACGCGGGCCGCTTCCTTGCGCAGGGCGGCGGACGCCTCATCAATTGTCATGCCGGCGATTCGTACGTCGTTCTTGATGCCGGGAATGCGGATGGCGCCGTCCGGGCGAACCACCACGTCACGGCTCATGCTCTCCAGCCGGTCCGGGTTGGAAAAGTCGACGTTGACCGTGATCTGAGGGTCGCCCTCGATGATCCCGGTCTCGCGGTAGGCCTCGGTCAGCGCGTCGCGGAGTTCGTCCGCCGTGAGCCCCGCGGCCTTCAGGTCGCCCACCTCCGCCATGGTCAGCATGCCGTCGGGCCGCACCGTCTTCGTGGCGTTGAGCGGCCAGTTCTTCAAGAAACTGATACCGACCAAATCGCCCACATCGAGTTTGTATGTTGCCCGAGCGCCCATTTCGGCGACGAGCCGCACCTCCATGCTGTCACCGACCTCGATCCGGTAGTCCCACGGCTTGTCTTCACCGTGGTATTCGACCACCCGGAACGACATCTGGACTTGATCGCCCACCTGCATGAGGTAGGCCGTGTTCTCCCCGCTGAGCTGCTCGATCTCTTCCTCGGATACAGAACGGCGCGCCCCCTGCGGGTCCAGCAGCACCACCCCGTCCGTGGTTCGACAGCCCACGGCAAGGATCAAGAAGGTCAGCGCCACACACGCCTCAACACCCTTGAATCGTTTGGATCTCATTGAGTCCGCCTCCCTGTCCGGTCCATCGCCAGGGCGGCCGTCCGCCCGTTCGTGTCTCACTTCCGCGGTCATTCACGGGTCCAAGCGTCACCGCTCGGGCACGTATTCTCCAACCTCCTGGGTGGTCTCCGGGAGGGTGATGTACTGGCCAATGGACGCGCCGGTGGGCGCCCACGTCACAGAGCGGCCCATGCTCCCCGTCCGTGCGGCTGCGGCGGCCTGCGCTGCTTCGAGCGACTCCATGGCCGCGGAGGCCGCAGGGGTACGTGGTCCCACAGGCACGGCCACCATGCCGATGCCACGCACTTCCATCAGGCCCGTGGCCCCCTTAGGCAGACGACGCTGGTCCTGGGCCCGCATGGTGGCCCCCGCCTCAATCCGGCCACTCTCCCACTCAGGCGCGAACACCTGTCCGGGCCGGATGCCGCGGCGCTGCAGGCCTTGCTCGGTAATACGGAACCGACCCGATTTGCTTCGCAGCACACTCTTCATGATTTCGCCGGGCAGCCGGTCCGCTTCCTTCAGCACTTCCACGGCCAGCGGGGCCGCGCGGTACAGCGCCTCGCGATGGGTGTTGCTGCACCGCGACCAGAACCGCTCGAATTCCGCCACCACCACCTCACGGGCATTGGCCGCATCCACGTCGATCATGCGTTCATAGTCGGGGAAAAGCGACAGACCGCGGACGCGTATCCGATAGGCTTCACCGGGGTTCTGCAGGTAGTTGGGAGCCGAGGGTTTGAGAACCTCGGACGAGACTTCCAGGAGTTGCTCGCTGTCCGTGTACCGGCCCGTCTCGCCCTCGACGGTCCCGGCCAGCTCTTGCTTCGGTTCTCCACCGAACGGACGGGCACGAATAAGGAGCCCCACACGAACCGTCCCGTTGCATTCCTCTAGGATGACACGGTTCTGATCGTCAATCTGGACACCATGGTAGCGCACCTCCGTTGCGGTTGCCCCCGGCGCGGCCAACAGCGCCGCCAAGGCCGCAATGGCGAGAATCAGTCCTGGGGTACAGATCGCCCCCGGATGCTTGCCGCTACCCATCCTGCCTCCCCGGCATATGTCCAGAACCCCGTTCGTACGCTCGCACTACATTACACTCTAGCTCTTTTTCGCTCGTAACGCAATAGTTTTCCAAAGGGTTGCGCATGCGAAACCCGACATCCCTATCCCGTTTCGGCGAATTCCCCGCCCCGTTTCCGGCACGTGAACACGATATAGGTGCTGCTTCTGCCGACCAACGGGACCCTCGCCAGCCCATATTCCAGCCATCGAACCAGCCGCGCCAAGGGGGCGGCAAAGATGAAAAAGGCCCATAATCCGGGGATATACGCGGTTTCTGCCGTCGTCAGCCCCGCCGCGTTCCCCACCTCATTCAGGGCCGTCGCCGAGTTTGCCCGGTACACGGTCGGAAACGTGTCCTCCTCGTGCCCACCGAACAACCGGCTCTTCACAACCTGTTTCAGCCAGTAGGGAACCAGCCGCGATCCCACCACAAAAATGCTCCATCTATTGGGCGTGAGCACGACCAGCGCGCCTCCGGGCTTGAGCACGCGCGCAAATTCCGAGAATACCGCCGACGGGTCCACCAGGTGTTCCACCACGAATTTACACACCACCGCGTCGAACGATTCGTCCGCGAACGCCATCCTGTCCAATACGGTCTGAACGCGGTCGCGCATGAACGCGTTTCCCCGGAGCCCGGCCATATCCGCGTCGCATCCCACCGGGTGGTGCGCGTTCAGCACGCTCGGCAAGTCGGGGTCGCCTCGACTGCATCCCGCATCCAGCACGGCCGCCTCGGCAGGCAACGCCCGCGCGATTGCCTCGTCAAACACGCCGTTCACATCACGCACCCACAGCTTGATGAGCCGGAACCGCCGCTCCCCAAGCCGTTCGCGGATGTCGTCTTCCAGGGCCAGCGACTCGCTAGCGCCCGAGGGTTTCTCGGAACAGCGATTCATAAGTCTCCGCGATTGCGTTCCAGTTGTAATGGGCCTTGATGCGCTCAACGGCCTCCGTGCGGTAGCAGGCCACCTCGTCCGGATGGTCCACCAAGTGTTGTATCCGGTCACGCAGGTCGTCCACGTCTTTGTTCCGGAACGTGAGGCCGGCGTCACCGACCGTCTCGATGTTGTACGGAATATCGCTCACCAGGACGCAGTTGCCCGCGCCCATGGCCTCCAGGATGGCGGGATGTGTGCCCCCCACCTCCATGGCGTTCACGTACGCGAACGCGTTGGCGCGGAGCGCGGCGTACACGTCGCCGTACAGAGCCCCAGGAAACGCGATCCGCGGATCGCTGGTGCTTTGAAGGTCGCGGATGTAGTCGCCTGCAAAGGGCGCGCTGCCCACGATGAGCAAGGGCATATCAGTCTTCACCTGCTCGAAGGCCTTCACCACCAAGTGGGCGTTGTTCTCGGGTTCCAGTCGGCTCACAAACAGGAAATAGCGCTCCGCTTCAACGCCCAAGTCCGCCAGCAGCTCCCGGCCCGTGCCCCGCTCGACAATATCCGACCCGTAGGCCACAAACTCCGTGTCCCGGTGGAACTTCCGTTTGTAGTACTCCTGGATGACGTGGGAATCGGCCACCACCACATTGGGCACCTTCGAAGCCAGGAACTCGGACAGGTGGAAGTACAGTTTCCCCAACCGGTTCCACTTGGCCCGTTCCCACTCCAGGCCATCCGTGTTGATGAACACCTTCGTCCCACGCAGGCGCGGCAAGAAGGTGAACGTGCTGTTGCCCGCGCTGCAGTAATAGGCGATATCGGTGCCCTCCCACGTAGCGTGAACACTTGCCAGGAAGGTGTGGGAGATCGAGTCGGTGTACTTGGTATGGATACTGGGCAACCACACGAGCCGGATGCCCCGGTGCGTGGCGGGCCGTTCCGTGTAGTGGGTGCTGCGGCAATAGACCGTCACCTCGTGTCCCCGCTCCACAAGGCGGACCCCAAGCTCCTCGGCGAAGGTTTCAAACCCGCCGTAGCTTGCCGGAACACCTCGCGTGCCGAGTATGGCGATCTTCATGGTTTCGAGCACACCACTGGGGCTGCCTGAACAGCCCCGTGCGTAGACATCCCACTCCCCGGTCGCCGGTCGTAACTCCTAGCCCGGCAACTAATTCAGCGAACATGTCAATTATTAACCTTCAGGCAGGGATCTGTCAAGGCGGGGAACGAAAAGGGCACCGAATGCAGACCGGAGGTGGCCCGGGTTTGGACTGCGGCATCACGATGCCGCCTCGGCGTCTGCGCAAATGGAAAGCCCCGTCCCGGCCTCAGGCCGAATCCCGCCCGCGAGGCCGGACCCGGCTCACGCCATACAGGACAGCGAGGGACAGGGCCGTCAGCGCAACTGCCCATCGCGCCATAGGCAAGCCGCTGCCAGCGTCCACATTGACGGTGCGGGACGCGGTGCAGACGTGGCCCGCCGTGTCGGTGACGGTGTAGGTCACGGAGTAGGCGCCTTCGGTGCTGGTGTCCACGGTACTGGCGACGTCTATCGAGCCGGTCAGGTCACCGCAAACAGCATCAAATGCCTCTGCGCCGGCGTCAATGTAGGCCGCGTCCACGTCGAGGGTCACGGGGTTGTCGCCCAACACGGTAATGATCGGCGCTTCGGTGTCGCCGGACTGGTGGACTTGCACTTCCACGGGACTGTTCACCGCGGTCCCGCCACCGCTGTCGGTCGCGGTCACGAGAAGGTAGCCGTTGCGCGAGGTCAATGCCGTGTTCGCTGCGCAGCTCACCCCGATGCTGCCTGCATCCACGCCCGATGCGCCGGAGTCGATGGTCAACCAGCTCGTGGCGCCGCCTTGCACGTTCGCCGACCAGTTCAGCGTGTCCGCGCCCGTGTTCGCCACGTCGAAGGTGGCCGCGCCTGTTGGCGCATCCACGTTGCGCGAGGACGTCACTTGCAACACCGGTGGCGTGACCAAGGGCGTCAACTGGACCGAGTGCGCCGTGTACGGCGTGCAGGCCACGTACACGGAGTTCGTGTACGGCACGTAGTTGCCGTCCGTAATGGCTACGTTGTAAGTGGCGTAGCTGGCGATGCCCGGAAACAGCGCCTGGCCTAGCGAGTTGGTGTAGACCGACGGCGTCGGCAATCCGCCGAACACGGTCACCTTCACCGGCACACCCGCCAACGCCACCGCGCCCATGGTGCTGCGCACCGTGACCGTCAAGGTCGGCACCACGCCGCACGGACCCGTCTCCTGCCACATACGCAGGTCGTAGTTCGTGTTCGCACCGTACTCCGTGCCCAGGATGTGGCTCACCCGCACCAGGTACCGGCCGTCGGCGTCGACGGTCCACGCGATGTACGAGCTGTATTCGCCCAATCCCCACGCGTCTTCGTCGATCAGCGATATGCCGTCGGCACGGTACAACTGAGCCCATGTGTTGCAGTTCGAACCGCAGTTCAACGTCTCTATCGTGATGGTCGTGCCTGCCGTGCTGTCGAAGGCCACCCAGTCCGCGTCGCCCGCGTCATGGAAGTTGTGGGTCTGCACCGTACCGCCCGCATACACCAGACCCGTCCACGTGGCGGTCGCC
>JAAEQP010001177.1 GCA_024231375.1 bacterium
CGTGGATCGCCGGATACCTGCAAACAGGACGCCTTGCCATCCTACTGAGAAGGCGTCAACGCAACATCGTGCTCCGTTCCATGGCCAAGTACGTCATGCTCAGTCTCGGACGGACCGAGGACGCCGAAGGACGCCAGGCACTCCTGGACAATTGCAGGCGGGAACTCGGCCTCACCTTCCTCGACGCCTGGTTCGAGACACGCGAGACACTCATTGCTTCATGTGGCGAGAAGGTCGATCAACGGGACGCCGAGGATGGTCTGGACACTGTCGAACGCGTCCGCATCAACACATCCTACGGCCATTGCATCATCGTCCACTATCAGTTCGCCAAGAAGCCTGAAGAACTCGAACTGCGCGATGTCACTGCGTCCATCGTCCAGGTGTTCGAGCATGCGGCCCTCTTCCCGCCCAAGGCCACTGTGCTCCCGATAGACAGCGGGCGACGCAAGGCCAAGAACGGGTCGGGCACGGGCCACCCCAAACCCTAGCCCGCCCGCAATTCGATCACCACGGCCTCCGGCGGACACCAGAACCGCGCGGTCAACGGCGTCGTCCCCAGGCCGGTCGTCGTGAATCCATGAACCCCCCGATGACGCCACCGTCCCTTTGAGA
>JAAEQP010001178.1 GCA_024231375.1 bacterium
ACCTTTAGCTGCTATCTCGTGACGGAGACCGGCGAACAGGAACTGATGCGGCACCATCACGCCGAGGCGACGTGGAAGAACTACGCCTTCGATCTGATGCCTTGGGCAGGTAAGGAGGTCACCCTGCGCCTGCAGATCGAGCCCGGTCCCGCGAACAATCCGTCGTGGGACTATTCGTACTTCGGCGAAGCGAAGATCACGGCGGGCACCGCTCAGGAATCCGCCGTAACGCTGCTGGACACACTCACTGCGAGCAAGGCCTACCGCGCCACGGCCGAGGCCTCCCTGACACGTCTCGGCAACTACAGCCACGGCGGCATACTCCCGTCGAATCTCCTGACCCACAAGAACTCCATTCGCAAAGTGGGCGAAGGCTATCGCTTTTCTTACGAGGGCGACGACTGCCGCATCGTATACGACTACCGGCCGCGCACGGGTTCTCTCGACGATTTCACTGTGAAAATCGATGATGGCGCGCACTTCCAACCCGCCCTCGGGGGGGGCCTCACCGCCGAGTTCGGAGAAGCCGCACCCACAAGCCTGCGCACCGGCGCCCTGGTCGAGATGGCTCTTACATCCGATGGCCGGTTCCTGCGCGCGCTCTGGGACTACCCCACGCCAGGCAGCCCGCTCCGGGTCGAGTGGCGCTTCGGGATCGTGGGTAAGGCCCTTGCCGTAGAGGTGGATTGCGTCACACCCGTCGTGACGGGCTTTGCGCTGGGCTGTGGCGCTCAACCCTTGCGTAAGTCTTTCGCTATCCCCTACTTCGCAGGTCAGGTCAGCTACTATCCCGCCGCCCGTGTGTTCAGCCTGCGCTACCTGGACTGGACCGCATCGCATTCTTCGCAGAGTCCTCACGGAACTGCGGCATACCACAAGAAAACCGACGGCACGCGCAATGCCCTCCACGAGGAAGGATACATCGCCATCTCGCCTGACGTGCGCGAAGTGCTCCCGAACATCCCCCACCCGCCATCGCCCTATCTCGACCTGTTGGGCCCGAAGATCATGCTGGACATCTGGGGCCACCACAAAGGCACCTACCAAGGGGACGCGGAGAACCTGCGGGCGCTCAAGGACAATGGCGTTGACCACGTGGCCATCATTTCACACGTATGGCAACGCTTTGGATACGACGTGAAGCTCCCCGATCACATTCCCGCCGACCCGCGATTCGGCGGCGACGAGGGGATGATTGAATTCGGCAAAGCCGCCAACGAATCCGGTTATGTGTGGTCGCTCCACGAGAACTACATTGACATCTACCCCGATGCGCCCTCCTACGACCCCGCGGTCGTGGTGCAGAACTCCGATGGATCGCCTTCGAAGGCGTGGTTCAACCAAGGC
>JAAEQP010001179.1 GCA_024231375.1 bacterium
ATTGGGGGGGGGATGAGGCGCCGCGGGTCTACTTGGGCTGCCGGCGGGCAGGGTCGTCCTGAGGGGATCCGGCCTCTTCGAGGGCCTCGTGCAACGCATGGGTCAACCCACTGAGGCTGACCGGCTTGGACACGACGAAACGGACGCCGCACTGGGTGGCCTCCTCGCTGAAGGCGGCATCGTTGAGACCGGTTGTCATGACGACAGGCAACCCAGGACGTGTGATCCGAATCTCGCGGATCAGGTCGAAGCCGGTCATGTTGGGCATGGTCCGGTCGGTTACGAGGGCGTCATAATCGTCCGGGGCGTGCCGAAAGGCCGCAAGGGCCTCGCGGGGATCCAGATAGGCCTCGACCCGGTAGCCGGCGCGCTCCAGAAGGGTCCGGTTGATGTTCAGGATGGCCTGTTCGTCATCCACGATGAGCAGGCGTTCACCAGCCGCTGGCGGGACAGGCGCCACATCGGAACGCTTCTCTGACGCGGCGTCCTCGATGCAGGGGAGGTAGATCTTGAACTCCGTGCCCTGGCCCGGTTCGCTGTAGACAAAGACGGCGCCGCCGTGGCTCTTCACGATACCGTGGACGGTGGCCAACCCCATGCCAGTGCCCTTGCCCTCTTCCTTTGTGGTGTAGTAGGGTTCGAAGATACGCCGTCGCACCTCTTCACTCATGCCGTGCCCGGTGTCGGCCACGGCAAGACACGCGTAGTGCCCCGGTCGAAGCTCCAGGTTCCACTTCACGTCGTCTTTCGTCAATTCGACGGGACACAGGCCTACGCGGAGCGTGCCGCCGTGTTCCATGGCATGGAACGCGTTCGTGCATAGATTCATCAAGACCTGGTGCATCTGGGTTGCGTCGGCAAGGATGGGCGGACACCCCTCGGTGACGGCTTGGTCTATGTCGATGGTGGCAGGGAGCGACCCCCTCAGGAGCTTCAGCGCCTCCCCGACGACTGAGGCAAGACGCAAGGGCTTGCGTTCCTGCTCGGTGCGGCGGCTGAACGTGAGAATCTGACCAACGAGATCCGACGCGCGGCATCCTGCGCGCAGCACCTCTCCCAGTCCGGCCTGGGCGACGGAATCCGCGGGAATGTCGGCCATGGCCAGTTCGGTGTATCCGATGATGGCGCTGAGGATGTTGTTGAAGTCGTGGGCGATCCCCCCGGCCAGTGTGCCGATGGCCTCCATCTTCTGGACCTGGCGCATCTGATTCTCGATCTTGGTCTGTTCGGTGATGTCCCGTTTGACGGACACGAAGCCGAGGGTGCGCCCCGCGCCGTCCACGATAGGCGAGATGGTGCAGTCCTCCTCCACAAGGCTGCCGTCTTTGCGGCGATTCGTGATGCGGCCTTCCCAGATCCGCCCGCCCTTGATGGCGCGCCACAACTGCTCGTAGTAAGCCGCGTCGTGGACCCCGCTCTTGAGGATGCGAGGCGTCTTCCCGATGGCCTCCTCGCGCGAGTATCCGGTAATGCGCTCGAAGGCCGGGTTCACATACTCGATGCAGCCGTCGGGATCGGTGATGATGATGTCCTCGGCCGCGTGTTCGATGGCGGCGACGAGACGGGCGCGTTCTTCTTCCACGCGTTTGCGGTCGGTTACATCCCGCACAATGGCCTGGAGGTGGGGCCTGCCGTCGAGTTCGATGGCGTTGAGGCTGACTTCGGCGTCGAATTCCGTTCCATCCGGCAGACGGTGCTGCCACTCGAAGAACTGCGGTTCACCACACAGGGCCGCCTCGATGTGGCGCCGGCCCTTCTCGCCTGTATCCTCGCCGTCCGGCTGGACGGGCGGAGAAAACGCGTCGGGCGATTGACCGATGATTTCATCGCGTCGGCAGTGGAACATGGTCAGGGTCTTCTTGTTGCAGTCGACGAACACCGATCCGTCCATGATGAAAATGGTGTCGTTTGCGGAGTCGAAGAGTTGGCGGTAGCGCTGCTCGCGTTCCAGAATCCTCGACCCCGCGGCATCGGATTCGGCGACTTCCCGGGACATGGAGAAGGCCATTAGCACGACGATCCCCATGAAGGCAAACTCGGACAGGTAGGGAGCGTGGTACAGGCCGGAGGCCACGGCGCTGTCACTGAGGGCGCCGGCGAAAAAGAGGCCCAGGCAAACGGTGAGAGCTCCCCCCATGGCCCGCTTGCCACGCAACAGGTAGCGCACCGACAGCCACAGTGCGTATACGAAAACGCACGAGGCGAGAAATGTATGGACCATGCTGAGGGGACCGGATGCCATTTCCTGGTAGGCCAGTTCGATGCCGAATGGGAGCGCCACGTGCTTAACGCTGGGGGTGTCGGTCCATGCCACGCCCCAGGGATCTGCCAGTTCGAGCACGGCCATCACGAGAAAGATGGCCGAGATGGCCTGCGCGATCCGGTACGATCGATGATCCGTGTGGAAGACGATGAACCAAGTGAAGGATGCGGTGAGGAGACAGACGCTCCCGAGTTGAAGCCGCTGCCACATCACGCCTTCGGCGGGCGAGGGAGCGAGATAGAGACCCGAAGAGGCCAGATCGTAGGCGGCGACGGTAAGGCAGGACAGAGCAAAGGCGAGATCGGCCCGGCGCGCGGGACGGCGCCAGAAGACGAGCAGGTGGTAGCCGCCCAGGTAGAAGACGGCGCCCGCCATCGTTGCAGCCAGAATCGAAAGCGCGGTCATTGTCCCCGATCCGTTCGTCGGCCGCGGGGCCGACGGTACAACCAAGCAGCACGCTACGACACGATTCTCCCTCCCGGAAATCACTATACCAGAATGTCGGGGCTCCCGGCACACCTCCGTGAGAGATGAACCCGAGACCCCGCAAGTCCCCCGACGCCATGTTGTCTAACGGCTGCCTTCGCAGGTATGCTGTGCGGCCATCGACCCCGCATGAGGCGAGGTCCAACGAGGAGACGAGAGAGCCGTGCATCGTACCGCCATTGACACCCCCGTCCTGAATCACGTGTTGCCGTTCCTGGGACGGCTGTTCCTGGTCCTGTTCCGTTGGCGACCCGAAGGGCAGCTCCCGGATGCGCCGAAATGCGTGCTCATCGCGGCGCCCCACACAAGCAACTGGGATTTCATGTTCACGTTGGCCATCGCGTTTGTCTTCCGAGCCAAGGTGTTCTGGCTGGGCAAGGACGCGCTGTTCCGTTGGCCCTTTGGCGGGCTCATGCGTTGGCTGGGCGGCATCTCGGTGGACCGGGGCCGGGGCCACAATGTGGCCAGGCAGGTGATGCGTGCCTTCGAGGAGAACGAGGAACTGTGCATCCTCATCCCGCCCGAGGGCACGCGCAGCAAGGTGTCGGTATGGAAGAAGGGCTTCTACCACATCGCCAAGGGCGCGGACGTCCCTATCGGTCTGGGGTTCCTCGACTACAAACGCCGCAGGGGCGGGTTCGGACCCGTGGTCGTGCCATCCGACGACATTGAGGCCGATATGCGCCAGATCCGCGAGTTCTACAGCGGTGTCACGGGCAGGCACCCGGCGAAGACGGGCGAGATCACGCTGTAGGCGAAGCGGCATCGTTCCGGTCCGTCGGACTGATCGGTCAGATCGGACCGATCCGTCGGATAGGCATGGTCTACCCCCAGGCTCGTCCCACTTGCCTCCACCGCGGCCATTGGGTAACGTGAAGCGTCGGTATCACACGAAACCAAGGAGTCTATCGTGGGAACAGAATTCTTCGATGTTGCGCAGAACATCCTGACCAAGGTCCGCGAGACGCAGGCGGACGCCATCGCCAAGGCCACCGAGTTGGTGGCGTCGAGTCTGATGAACGGAGGCGTGTTTCACGTGTTCGGCACGGGCCACTCACACTTCATCGGCGAGGAGTTGTACTACCGCGCAGGCGGACTCGTGCCGGTCAACGCCATCCTGTTCCCGGCATTGATGCAGCACGAGGGTCCGGCCACCAGCACCAAACTCGAACGCATGCAGGGATTGGCACGCGTGGTGCTCGACAAGGAAGACGTCGAGGCTGGCGACACACTCCTGATCGTGTCGAACAGCGGCAAGAACGCCGTTCCTGTCGAGATGGCCCTCTGCGCCCAGGAGAAGGGGCTGCACACCATCGCGCTGACTTCGCTGAATCAGTCGAAAGCGGCGAAGCTCGGTACAGGTCAGACCCAGAAGCTGTACGACGTGTGCGATGTGGTCATCGACAACTGCGGGAACGCGGGCGATGCGGCGCTGGACATCCCCGGCACGGAATTGACGACATCGGCCACGTCGAGCTTGGCCGGTATCGCCGTCGTGGAACAGATCGTGTTCGGCGTCTGCTGCGCCTTTGCCGAAGCGGGCAAGGAACCCCCCATCTTCAAAACGGCCAACCTGCCCGGAGGCGACGAATGGAACGCGCGGGTCATCGAACAATACGGGGGCCGGGTCTACCTGAAGTAGCTGGCGCGTGGGCCCCGTGAGCACACCCACCGAAAACGCCGCCGCGGTCAAGCGTGCCGCACGCGAATGCGGGTTCGACGCGTGCGCCATCGCCCGAGCCGACGACGTCGATCCGGAGGACCGGCTGGGCGCTTGGCTTGATGCCGGATACCACGCGGACATGGCCTGGATACGCGATACGCACGATGTCCGGCAGGATGTACAGGCATGGTTGCCGGGCGCGCGGTCGGTGGTCGTGCTGGCCGCGGATTACTACGCCCCACGCCCGGACGTTCCCGCTAACTCGGGCCGGGTGTCCCGCTACGCGTGGGGCCGCGATTACCACAACGCTCTACGAAAACCCGTGCGCCGGGTCGCGCGATTCATAGAAGACCTCAAACCGGTAGCCAAATCCAAATGTTCCGTAGACAGCGGGCCGGTGCTGGAGAAGTTCTGGGCGGCGCGCGCCGGGCTGGGATGGATTGGGAAGAACAGCTTGGTCTTGCGCACCGACATGGGGTCCTGGTTCTTCCTGGCCGTTGTTGCGACGACCGTCGAGTTGGCGCCGGACGCGCCGGTGGCGGACGGATGCGGGGGATGCCGTCGGTGCCTTGACGCCTGCCCAACCGGCGCTATCGTGGCGCCGGGGACGGTCAACGCAGCCCGCTGCATTTCCTACCAGACCGTCGAGAACCGGGGGGCCGTCCCGGACGAGGTGCGGCACGGGATGGATCGGTGGGTGTTCGGGTGTGACGTGTGCCAGGATGTGTGCCCGTGGAACGGGGACCGGCCTGCTACGATCCGCACGGACTTCCATCCACGCCCCAGCCAAGCGAATCCGGACCTGGAGGCACTGATGGCGTTGGACGAGGAGACGTTCCGCGCACGATTCTCAGGTACGCCGTTGATGCGGCGCAAGGTGGAGGGAATCCACCGGTCCGCGGCGATGGCGGAAGAGAATGCACGGAATGGACCTTCCCGCATACCGGATCGGTAGAGGGCCGGGCACTATTCGTCTTCGGCTGCCTCGTCCGACTGCTCTTCCCACAACCGGGGCCCGCGCGCGAGGGCCGTGGTCAGGATGTCGGTGATGAGTTGGTTCTGGCTCAGGCCTTCGGCTCTGGCCGCGAGACGAATCGCTTCGAACAGGTCGGCGGGCACTTTGACAGACATCTTCCTGGTCTCGTATAGGGGTGCGTCCTTGCGTCCTGAGAGATCGGGTCCCGGCGAGGGTTCGGCGATGAAGAGCTCGGGCTGGCTGGGCGGCTCGTGATCGAGCTGGTCGAGTTCGTCTTGCGGGAAGCAGGTCTGGAGGACTTCGAGATTCGACTTGCCTTCGTTGACCAAGGCTTGCACGGCGCCCCTCCCCCCCATGCTGCGTAAATGGCGAGCGATGCCGGCGCTCGTCATGCGATACCCACTACTGCGCACGAACTCGACGGCGGCGTCGCCTTCCAGGCCGCGTCGAACCGCCTCGATAATGCGTTCCTGCTTTGCCCGCGCTTGCTTGGTCATGATCAATCCCAACCAATGGGGTTTGCTGAGAGGAGTATAGTTAAATGTTGACAAAAATGCAATAGGTGTCATCCGCATAGATTGAGCGTCGCGCGTGTTAGTAAGAGTATGGGCGGATTGGTGCCGATAGTCGGGGCTTGGGGAGGTTCGGTGCGGGCGCGCCCGATTCATATCCGGGCGAGCCCGATTCACATTGACATGGCGTTCGAGCCGATGGTATGATCCGACAGTGGTTCATCAGACTTGGTAAGTTTCGGAGGTGCAACGAATTATGCGCGTTACCATTACCGGCCGACACATGGAAGTCACTGACGCTCTGAAGACCCACATCGAAGGCCGCCTTGAGAAGGTGCGAACGCACTTTGACAAGGTGATCGACGCGGATGTGGTGATGGAGGTCCAGAAACACCGGCATATCGCCGAGATCACGATTCATGCAAACGGCGTACGCATCCACGGCAAAGACTGGTGCAAGGACATGTACGCCTCCGTCGACAAAGTCGTCGAGAAGCTCGACAAACAGGTGAAGAAGTTCAAGGATCGGATCAACAAGTCCCAGTCGCGGCGGGGCAAGGGATCGCTGGAGTATCATCACAACATCATCGAAATGCCGCTGTCGGAAGAAGAGGCGATGCACGAGGAGCAGGAGTCGCGGCACCGCGTGGTGCTTCGCGAGAAGCTTCCGATGAAGCCGATGAATGTGGATGAAGCGACGCTGCAGTTGGAACTGACCGAGGAACCGTTCTTGGTGTTCTCCAACGGAGACACGCAGCAGGTGAATGTGCTCTATGCCCGGGATGATGGCACGTTCGGGCTGATTGAACCGCAGTACTAGACGCATGTCCGGGGGAGCGCCCGGGGGTCCGGGGATAGTGCGCCCAATGGAGGGGGTGGATGGACACCCTTAACCTGCCGGTAAATCGGAAGAACAGCATTGCCGTGGCCCGCATGCTCGAGGCCATGTCGGACGATCTTGAGTTGCAGGTCGTGGGTGGCTTCCAGGGCATCGGAAGGCCCGTGTTCACGGCGGACGTGAATCGGCCGGGGCTCGCCCTCAGCGGGTATCTGGAGTACTTCGCCAGCGACCGTGTTCAGGTGCTCGGAAACACTGAAATCCACTTCATGGAGCAGTTGTCGCCGTCGGAATTGCAGCACCGGTTGGATAGCATGTTCTCTTTCGAAATCCCGGCGTTCCTACTCTCCCGCAACCTTCAACCCAGCCCGGTATTGCTGGACAACTGCAACCGGCGGGGCATTCCGGTGCTACAATCGCGCAAGAGCACGGACGAGGTCATCAGCCGGATCATCCTGTTCCTTGCGGACGAGTTCGCGCCGGAGACGTTGGTGCATGGCACCGCGCTGGACTGCTACGGTGTGGGGTGTCTTATCGTGGGCGCGCCGGGCATCGGTAAGTCGGAGACGGCGCTGGAACTGGTGGAGCGCGGGCACCGCATCGTGGCAGACGACGTGGTGGCGCTGAAACGGCGGCGCCAGGATTCGCTCTATGCCGAGACGTCACCGGTCATCGAACACCATATGGAGATCCGGGGCGTCGGCATCATCGACATCAAGAACGTATTCGGCGTGGGCCGGGTGCGCAATTCGAAGCGGATTGGGCTGGTGGTCGAGCTGGAGGAATGGAGCAAGGAAGCCCAGTACGACCGGACCGGCCTGACCGACGAGTTCGTGAATATCCTGGGCGTGCGGATCCCCTACCTCTTGATCCCGGTCCGGCCGGGCCGCAACATTGCCATCATCATCGAGGTGGCCGCGTTGAACCATCGGCTGAAGGAGCTTGGCGTACACCCGGCGCAACAGCTCAACGAGAAGCTGATGAACATGATGACCAACGGCAATGCCTGATTCACCGCGATTTGTGCTGGTCACGGGCCTCTCGGGGGCGGGCAAGAGCCAAGCCCTGAAATTCCTGGAAGACCTCGAGTACTACTGCGTGGACAATCTTCCCGCGGCCCTGATCCCGGTATTCGGCGATCTGGTGGTGAAGGCCGCGCGGCCGTGGAAACGGATTGCGGTGTGCGTGGACGCCCGGTCTGGCGAAGACTTGCTCAAGCTGCCCGGCTACCTGGACCAGGTGGCGGAACAGGGCATTCACCCCGATACGCTGTTCCTGGATACGGCGGATGCAGTGCTTGTTCACAGGTACAGCGAGTCACGACGACGTCACCCCTGCGCGCCGGCCGGGAGCGTCGAGGAGGGCATCCGCCGGGAGCGGCTGCTGCTGGATCCGATCCGGGGTCGGGCGGACCTCCTTCTGGATACGAGTTCGACGTCGGTGGCGGAATTGCGGGAGCGAATCGCCACGGCGTTCAGCGGGGCCAAGGAAACCCAGCAGATGCTGGTCCGTGTGGTGTCGTTCGGATTCAAACACGGGTTGCCACCGGAGGCCGATCTGGTCTTCGACGTGCGATTTCTCCCCAACCCATTTTACGACACAGACTTAAGACCTCTGGATGGCACGGAGCCCGGTGTTCGAACATTCGTGTTGGACAATCGGGACGCCGTCGAATTCCTGGAACGCGTGAAGGGGTTTCTGAAGTTTCTGATCCCCCGGTACGCGGCGGAACCCAAGTCGTATCTTACGGTTGCGGTGGGATGCACGGGAGGCCGACACCGGTCGGTGGCCGTGGCCCATGAATTGATGGTGTTTCTGCGGGAGTTGAACTGCAATGCGCGCATCCGCCATCGCGACATTGCGCTGGATTCCCCGCAGTCGCTCTGATGACGCTCGCCAGGGGGTTCCCGCAGGCCCGGAACCCGTTCTCGCCACCCCTTTGCCGACTCGAGGATTAGGTGATTGCCTTTGAAATAGATCCTTGAATGCGCTATATTTAGGTGTTGGAGGACGCGGAACGAGCGGGCCACTTGTAAGGAGCGGAGGCGAGTGCGGCAACCGTGGCACCGGAGAGGGCGTGGGCGCCTGACGCGTGTGCCCGACAGGGCGCGGTCCTGACCCCGCCTCTCTGCTCATACCCGGTGGAGGTGCATCCACCGCTGAGAGTGTGTTCCCCACTGTTGTATAGGACGAACCATGGACGAGATCACGGAAGAACTGGTCATCGCGAACAAGCTTGGTCTGCACGCCCGGCCGGCGGCGACACTTGTTCAGAAGGTCTTGCAGTTCTCAAGCGATGTGCATATATCGTTGAACGGGCACCGGGTCAATGCGAAGAGCATCATGGGCTTACTGACGCTGGCCGCGGCCCAGGGCAGCCGTCTGTCGGTGACGTGCAAGGGCTCGGACGCCCGGGACACGATGGACGCGATCCGGGCGCTCGTTGAATCGGGGTTCGGGGAAGACTAGTGGAGATAACGCTTCGCGGCATAGGGGTCTCGCCCGGGATCGCGATCGGACCGGCGCTGACGTTCGGTGTCCAGACGCTTGACATCCCCGAGTACCAGGTGGACGACAAGCGGGCGGAGCTGGGTCGGTTCGAGGAAGCGGTGGAATCGGTCCGTGCCGATCTGAAGCGGTTGCACGAGGTAACCTCGCAGAAGCTCGGTGCCCAACACGCCGACATCTTCACGGTCCATCTGATGCTGCTGGAGGACGTCACGCTCCGCGAAGAGATCGAGCAGCACCTCGAGTCCGAGAGGATGAACATCGAGTACCTGTTGAACGACCTAATCGCGCGGTACTCGAAGGTCATGGAGTCTCTCGACGACCCGTCCTTCCGCGAACGCGGCAAAGACTTGGTGGATGTGGGCCAGCGCCTCCTGAGCAAGTTACTGAATACCGATCTGGAAACGTTGGAGCATCTTGACCGCCCGTCGGTCGTGGTTGCACACGACCTAGCGCCGTCGGACACGGCCAAGGTGGATCTGGTCAACACCCTGGGCATTGCAACGGACGTGAGCGGGCCCACATCGCATACGGCGATTCTGGCCCGGGCGTTCGAGCTGCCGGCGGTGGTCGGGTTGAAGTACGTGGGCGCTCACACCCTTCCGGGCGACACGGTGATTGTCGACGGTACGCGGGGCGAGGTGATCCTGCGGCCGGACGAGAAGACCCTGGCCCGGTTCATCGAGACGAAGAAGCGCGAGGACCAACGCCGCAAGGCGCTGCTGGCCGCCGAGACGAGACCCAGCGCCACGGAGGACGGCCACGAGGTTCCGACCTACGCGAATATCGAGTTGCCGGTGGAGGTATCGCACAGCCTCAAAGCAAACGCGCTGGGCATTGGCCTTTACCGGACGGAATACTTGTTCCTGAATCGGATCACGCTGCCCACGGAAGACGAGCAGTACGAGGCGTACGTGGAGGTCGCCGAGGCGCTGAAGCCTGCACCGGTGACATTGCGGACCCTGGACCTGGGCGGCGACAAATTCGCGTCGCACCTGCGGCTGGCCGAGGAGATCAACCCGCAGTTGGGCTGGCGCGCCATTCGTTTTTGTCTCGAGCGGCCGGACATCTTCAAGGCCCAGTTGCGCGCCATGCTACGTGCCAGCGTGCAGGGCAACGTACAGATTATGTTCCCGCTCATCAGCGGACTGGACGAAATGCTGCGGGTGAAGGAAGTGGTGCGCCAGGTTATGGAGGATCTGGATCGCCGGGGGGTGGAATACGACCGCGACATCAAGGTCGGCACGATGATCGAAGTGCCGTCCGCGGTGGAGGTGGCGCCCTATCTCGCGAAGGTGTGCGATTTCTTCAGCATCGGGACAAATGACCTGATCCAGTATTCCTTGGCCGTGGACCGGATCAACGAGAAGATCGCCCATATGTATGAACCGGCCCATCCGGCGGTCCTGAGTATGATCGCCAGAACCGTCAAGGCCGCAAAGGCGGAACGAATCGACTGCGGCATCTGCGGCGAGATGGCAGGCGATCCGGTGTTCACGGAATTGCTGGTGGGACTGGGCGTCACCTCGTTGAGTATGTCGTCGGTGGCCATTCCCGCCGTGCGGGCGGAACTGTCCAGTCTCCGGATGACGGCAGCGCGGAGGCTCACGAAACGGGTGCTGACCATGGGGTCGGTATCCGAGATCCGGGCGTTGCTGGACAAACGGCACGAGGAACGACGCACCATCGACACGTTCTTGGACGGAATCGAGGCCGACGCGCAAGACGCCGATGCGCCGGAAAGCCGGGAGTAGCAGTCTGTGGCGACACGAGTGACGATTCTTGGCGCTACGGGCTCGATTGGGCGGAGCGCGCTCGACGTGGTGCGGCGCTACCCGGATCAATTCGAGGTCGCGGGGTTGGCCGTCCAATCGAACGTCGATCTTCTGGCTGACCAGATCGCCGAGTTCAACCCGCCCCGGGTGGCGGTGGTTGACACAGACGCGGCGTTGCGGTTGTCCAACCGGGTCGCCGGCGTCGAGGTGCTGGCAGGACCGGAGGGTCTGGAAGAACTGGCCCAAGCCGATACAGACGTGGTGCTTTGCGCCATCGTAGGCGCGGCGGGGCTGGGCCCGATACTTGCCGCCATCGAAGCGGGTCACCGGATCGCGCTTGCCAACAAGGAACCGCTCGTCATGGCGGGCGAGTTGGTGATGGCGCGTGCGCGGGAACGCGGCGTGAAGGTGCTCCCCGTGGACAGCGAGCACAGCGCCATTTTCCAGTGCCTGGAAGGTCGGCAGATTGAAGAAGTCACGAGTATTCACCTGACGGCGTCGGGCGGACCCTTCTACCGGCAGCCGCGGGAAGCGTTGCAGGCGGTGACGCCGAATGAAGCGGCCTCCCATCCGACGTGGGATATGGGTCGCAAAATCAGTGTGGACTCGGCGACCTTGATGAACAAGGGACTCGAGGTGATCGAGGCCATGTGGCTGTTTGGCGCCGCCTTGGACCGAATCCAGGTGGTGATTCACCCTCAGAGCATTGTGCATAGTCTGGTGGAATTCACGGACGGCGGGATCCTGGCGCATCTGGGACCGACGGACATGAAGTTCCCGATCCAGTATGCGTTGACGTGGCCGGATCGCGCTGCCTCGGCGATGGGCCGGCTGGACTTGACGACGATGCCGGCATTGACGTTTGCGGCGCCGGAATTCGACGAGTTCCCGTGCCTGGGATACGCGCGTGAAGCGGCTCGGGCCGGCGGTACGGCACCCGCTATCTTGAATGCGGCCAATGAAGAGGCGGTCCGGGCATTCTGCGGCCATCGGATCGCGTTTCTTCAGATCGGTGACGTCGTGCGGGCGGCGTTGGACGGATGCGAGGCGACGGACACAATGACGTTGGAGGCCGTGATGGAAGCGGACGCGGCGGCGCGCCGCCATGCGTTGGATGTAGTCTGCAATCTTGAACCATAGGAAGTGAAATGGGTTATCTCTGGGACATAGGGGTCTTTCTGGTTGTGCTGGCCGAGTTGGTGTTCTTTCACGAACTGGGCCACTTTCTGGCGGCCAAACTGTGCGGCGTGTTCTGCGACCGCTTCAGCATCGGCATGCCGCCCAGGCTGTTCGGGTTCCGCTGGGGGGAGACCGACTACTGCATAGGCGCACTGCCCATCGGCGGATACGTGAAGATGGCCGGGCAAGAGGACGTGCCCCAGACCGACGATGAACGACGCAAAGAGTACGGACATGTGCCGCCCGAACGGTGGCTGACCAACAAACCCCGATGGCAACGGGCCATCGTGTTTGCCGCGGGTCCGCTGATGAACGTGGTTCTCGGCATCGTCCTCTACGGCATCGTGGCGGCGGTTGGCGCCGATGTGCCCGAGACGAAGGTGGACAACCGCATCGGCATGGTCGAGCCGGGATCGCCGGCCGAAGTAGCGCCGCTGTATCAGGTGGTGGGCTCCAGGGACTCCGTGGACTTCTCACAGGCGCCGTCCGCCGCAGGCTGGCGGACGGGCGACCGAATCGCGTCGATCAACGGGAGCCGGGTGACCAGCATAGGCGATGTGGCCTTCGACGCGGTTTTGGGCGAAGGCGAGGAGCTTGAGGTCGAAATCGAGCGGACATGCCCGGATGGAACGGTGACGCGATATCTTTCGCCGGTAGCCCCCCGCCGGTTGGACGACGAGCGTCACGCCCGGTTCGGAGTGGCGCCATTCCAGACGGCGCTCGTGTCCAGCGTACGGGACGACATGCCCGCAGCGGGAAGCGGCATTCAGCCGGACGACATCATCGTTCGTGCCAATGGCCGATTGGTGGACACGCCAACCTTCATTGCCATGACCGAAGTGTTGACCAACGGCGAGACGATGGAACTTGAATTGGAACGGGACGGGGAAACCATCGGCGTGACGGTGCAACCCGCGAAGGTGGGACGTTTCCAGGGGGTCTCGTTCTGGCCGCCCCTGAACTGGGGCCTAATGGCGACCGACGACACGCCCCTCGAGGTGGCCTTCAAGGACGACCGCGCGGACGCGTTTTTCGCGGATACGGACCTCGGCGAGGGCGACGTGGTGACGGCTATTGACGGCCAAGAGGCGTCGTTCCCCGCGTTGTGGGACATCTACACGTCCGAACCGGGCCGGGAACTGACAGTGACCGTGCGGCGCGCCAAGACGCTGTTTGGCCTCTTCGGTGGCGGCGAGGAAGATTCACTTACCTTGACGGTGGCCCAGATCGCACAGGCCGTGACGGAATTCGACATCGACGGACGACCGGAGGTGGCCGCGGTGGACGAGGATGTCGCGGAGACGACGGGGTTGCAGCGGAAGGACATCGTCACCACGGTGAACGGTGAGCCGGCGACGGCGGCTCTGCTCCGGGATCTGGAGGACGCGGCGATAGGCGAGCAACTGGCGCTCGCCGTGGAGCGGCCGTCGATAGGGTTGGGCCTTCTCCAGGAGGCGGAGACGCGGGAAGCGACGCTGGAGGTGACGCCGGTGGGCGCCATCGGCATCGCCATGGGTGTGAAGACGGTGTTCTACCGGGTGCCGTTACCCCGGGTGGTGCCGGAAGCGATCCGGCAGGGATTGCAGGCTTTCTCCCGTACGGTCCGGACCGTGGTGGGATTGTTGACGGGCGGCCTCAGCCCGCGCGATCTGGGCGGCCCGGTGTTGATCTATCAAGTGACGACGAGTGCGGCCCGGTCGAGTTTCTCGTTGCTTCTGGAGATGACCGCATTCATCAGCATCAACCTGTGCGTGTTCAATCTGCTACCGCTGCCCGTGCTCGATGGCGGCCACCTGGTGTTGCTGGGCGTCGAGGCCATCCGCAGGAAACCCCTCGACGTGCGGATCGTGGAACGGGTGCAGCAGTTCGGACTACTTTTCATCATCGCGTTGTTTCTATTCATCACGGTAAACGACATCTCGCGCATTCTGTCCATGATGGTTCCGTAGCCCCCGGGCATCGCCACGGGAACGCGCGACGGACACCAATGAGACAGATTCGCTTTCGGGGTAATCCCTCAACGGACAAGGAGAACGAAGAGGAACCATGAGCTCTATCACCTGCAAATTCGGCGGAAGTTCACTCGCCGACACCGCCGCGTTTCATCGCGTGCGCAACATCATCGACGCCAATCCCAACCGCCGGTTCATTGTACCGTCGGCGCCGGGCAAACGGTCGAAAGAAGACAAGAAAGTCACGGACCTCCTGTACGCGTGGCACAACCTCGCCATGGAAGGCCTGGACGCGTCGGAGCCTCGGGGCATCATTGAGAAGCGGTTCTCGGAATTGGCCGCGGAGTTGAAGGTCGAGTTCGACATCAAATCGCTCCTCGACGAGATCGCGGATCAGGTGGCCGAATACACGGAGCCGGACTACATGGCCTCGCGCGGCGAGCACCTGAACGGCCTTCTGATGGCGGCAGTGCTGGACGCGATCTACGTGGAACCGGCCGACTGCATCAAGTTTGACGAGGAAGGCGATCTCGATCCCAAGACCTACGACCTCCTTGCCGGGAGATTGTCCGGGCCGGGCCGGTTCGTGGTTCCGGGATTCTACGGCAGCCTGCCGGATGGCCGGGTCAAGACGTTCTCGCGGGGCGGAAGCGACGTGACGGGGTCCATCGTGGCGCGGGCGTCGGGGTCGGCCCTTTACGAGAACTGGACCGATGTGTCCGGGTTCCGCATCACGGATCCGTCGATGGTACCGGAGGCGAAGCGCATCGACGAGATTACGTATCAGGAACTCCGCGAGCTCTCGTACATGGGCGCCAAGGTGCTGCACGACGAAGCGATCTTCCCGGTACGCGAGCCCGGCATCCCTATCAACATCCGCAACACCAACGACCCGGACGACCCGGGCACGATCATCGTGCCGGAACGCGAGACCGAGGCCGTGATCGCGGGGATCGCGGGACGCAAAGGGTTCACGATGATCAGCATCGAGAAGACGCTGATGAACCGGGAACATGGGTTTGGTCTTCGTGTGCTAACGGTGTTGGAGCAGTTGGGCGTGGGCTGGGAGCACATGCCCACGGGGATCGACACCATGTCGATTATCGTGTCGGACGACGAGCTGAAGAATCACGGCGCGGCGATCCTCAAGGGCATCGACCGCCTGTGCCAACCCGACCGCGTGACCCTGACGCCTGCTCTGGCCCTGATCGCGACGGTGGGCCAAGGCATGGCGGGACACGTCGGCGTGGCGGGCCAGCTCTGCACGGCGCTGGCCGGCGCGGGCGTAAACATCCGCGTCATCGACCAGGGATCGTCCGAGAACAACCTTATTGTCGGTGTGGAAGAACGGGATCTCGAGACGGCGGTGCGCGCCATCTACCACGCATTCGCCGAGTAGCACCGCAGGTTGAACGGACGGCGGCAGGAACCTCATCGAAGGCGGGCGGAGTGAGCCCCTGCTCGCTCCGCGCCCGCCCACGGAAGGAGCGTATGCCGGCGGATAACGGACAGATTCCCGCGAACTGGTACGAGACGTCGTTCGGTGCCTTGTACCCAGTGGTGTACGCGCATCGTAGCGTGGAGGCGGCGGCGCCGGAAGCCCGGTTCGCGGCGGAACAGCTTGAACTGTCCCCCGACGACGCGTTGCTCGACCTCTGCTGTGGCAACGGGCGTCACTTGGCGCACCTTGCCAGCCGCGTTGGTAGCGCGGTAGGACTCGATTACTCGCCGCACCTGTTGGCCTTCGCAGCCAAAGCGCTGGATGAAACCGGCACGTGCTTGGTCAGAGCGGACATGAAGCGCATTCCCTTCGTGAACCATTTCGATGTCGTCACCAATTTCTTCACCAGCTTTGGCTATTTCCCGACGGATGACGAGAATCTGGAAGTAATCCGAGGGGTAGCGCGAGCGTTGAAACCGGGCGGCCGGTGGTTCATCGACTACGTGAACGCAGGGCATGTGATGGATACGCTGGTCCCCCACTCCGTGCGCGAACGGGATGGCTACACCATCGAGGAAACGCGCTGGATCGACACGTCGACGCGCCGAGTGGAGAAGTCGATGGTGGTGACCAGGGACGGCATCGAGGTGTGGAAGACCGGCGAGTCGGTACGACTCTACGAAGCCGGTGAACTGACGGCTATGCTCGAACGAGGCGGCTTGCAGCCGCACCGCATGTTTGGGGACTTCGACGGCTCGGATGTCGGTGGTGGACGCCCGCGAATGCTCATCGTGGGCGGAAAGGCGTAGCGCCATGCCAAACGTCCGGGACGACTATCTCGCCCAGAAACCGGACCTGCTCGCATTCTTCGAGCGCCCCATGCCATCGCTCTCTGAGACGCCGCCGCACACACGACCCTGGAATCCCACGTTCGCGGACAGCTTGCGCACCTATCAGGACCGGATCGGCACGGGAGCCACGTTCCGCGGTCACGAGGCGGTGGTGGTCACGGGGCAGCAACCAGGGCTGTTCACGGGCCCGCTGTACACCATCTACAAGGCCGTGACGGCGGTGCGCTTGGCTGGCAGGATCGCGGAGACAACTGGAACGGCGTGCATTCCCGTGTTCTGGAACGGGAGCGAAGACCACGATTTCGAGGAAGCCCGTTCGGCCCACTTCCTGGACCGTACGCACACCCCCTTCACGCAAACCTATTCACCCGAAGCCGACATCGCGGGACGTCCCATGTACCGCGTGCCGGTCGAAGCGTCACTCCACGCAGCCGTCGACGAGGCGGCACGCCGGACGACCGGTTCGGAACTGGCGGACGACGTGTCCACATTCCTACACGAATCGCTCGATGCCTCCGATTCACTCGCGGACTGGTCCGCGCGCATCCTGGCGCGCCTGTTCCGCGACACGGGGTTGGTGGTGTTCTCCCCCGACCTTCCCGAGGCGCGCCGTGCGGCAGCCGAACTGCTGGCCGTGGAAATCGCTCACCCCCTGGAATCGACACGGCTCTTGAACGAGGCTGGACGCGGCCTGACGGACCTCGGATACGAAACGCAGGTGGTCAAGAACGACACGGAGTGCGGGTTCTTCCTGGAGGTAGAGGGCCGTCGCCGCAAGGTCGTCTTTGAACGCGGGAAATACCATCTTCCGGGCACCGGCGACTCCTATACGGTGGATGCGCTGCACGAGCTATTGCAAACCGCGCCGGAGCGATTCAGTCCAAACGTGGCGTTGCGGTGCATCGCGCAGCAATGGCTGTTCCCGGCGGCGGCATACGTGGCGGGACCGGGCGAACTGGCCTATTGGGCGCAGTTGAAGCCCCTGTTCGCCCATTTCGCAGAGGCACTGCCGTCGCTCGGCGGCATGCCCGTCGTCTATCCGCGCGCGCAAGCGGTGTTGACGTCTACGAAGGTTAGGCAGCTGTTAGATGGCCTTGGGCTGGCCCTGGACGATTTCGACCAACCGGAACAGACGTTATTCGACCGGGCGTTGAACGCCACTGTGGAGCACCCCGGACGCCAAACGCTGGCAGAAGGACGGATAGACTTGGAGACCGCGGCGGACGCGTTGACGCAGCGGCTCGAAGTCGACGACGCAGTCGCAGGCCTAATGGCGCGCCGGTTGACGGACACGATACGTGACCGCTTGGACCGAGTCGACCGCACGCTTCGGCATCGAGACCAGGCGCAGGCGGACGCGGTTCATGCACAGGTGAAGCGGCTGTGCAACACGATTGCGCCGTGGCGAAAGCCTCAGGAGCGCGTGTATACTGTGGTCTCCTTTCTGTTCCAGCACGGGTGGGGCCTCATCGGCCGGTTGCTGGATGAACTGGATATCGAGTCGTTCCGGACAAACGAGGTGGAACTGTGACGGTCGACGTACTCGCGATAGGCGCGCACCCCGACGACGTGGAGATCGGCGTCGGCGGACTGGTGCGCAAGCTGGTGCAGCAGGGCAAGACGGTCGGCATCCTCGATCTCACGCAAGGCGAAATGGGGTCACGGGGTTCGATGGAGGAACGACGCAGCGAAGCACAGCAGGCTGCCCGGGTGCTGGGCGTAGCACGCCGCGAGAACGTGTGCCTGCCGGATGGCGGACTCTGCGACTGCACCGAACAACAACGCGCCATCATCCCGTTCATCCGGTCGTTCCGTCCGCGGGTGCTGCTTGCCCCCATGCGCGACGACCGGCACCCGGACCACGAGGCGGCCCATTTCCTGGTGCGCGACGCCAACTACTTCGCGGGCTTGGCCAAGCTGTCGACGGACCAGGAACCTTGGCGCGCGCCGCGTGTCTATTTCTACGCGGTATACCGCGAGACGGAGATGCCCCACTTGCTGGTGGACGTGACGGATCAGTTCGCCGATAAATTGGAGGCCTTGCGGGCCTACGAGTCCCAGTTTCACAACCCCGGCTACCCCGGCGCCAAGACCTACGTGGCCAGCGAAGAGTTCTGGGAATCGATCAAGACCCGCGCGGCCTACTGGGGCACTCGCATGGGACGCCAGCCACGTGAGGGGCAGAAGACACTGTACGGCGAGGGGCTGTTCAAGGACGGACCGATACCCATCGACACGCTACCGGGCCTGTAACCGGCCGACGCCACGGAGAACGTTGCATGAAAATCGGGATTACATGCCACCCAAGCGCGGGCGGCAGCGGTATTCTCGCCACGGAACTGGGCATCGCACTGGCCGAGCGCGGTCACGAAGTGCATTTCGTCACCTTCGACCCACCGTTCCGACTGACCCACGCCCACAAGAACATCTATTGCCACCTGGTTGAATTCGTGTCGTATCCGCTGTTCAAATTTCCGCCCTTCTCTCAGGCATTGACCACGAAGATCAGCGAAGTGGCCGAAGAACATGACATCGATCTCTGGCACGCCCACTACGCGGTGCCCCACGCGGCGAGCGCCATCCAAGCGCGCGACATGCTGCCACCCGAGAGGCGATTCAAACTGGTGACCACGCTCCACGGCACGGACATTACGCTGGTGGGCAGCGACCCATCGTTCTGGCGGTTGACGCGGTACGCCATGCAGCAGAGCGACGCCGTGACGAGTGTGTCGAAATGGCTCACGGACGAAACCCAGCGCGAATTCGACCTCGATACGCGGCCACGCACCATCTACAACTTCCTGAACACCGAACGATTCAGCGGAGAACGGACGGAACGGTGCAAGTTCGCCGAGAAGGGCGAGAAGATCATCATGCACATCTCGAACTTCCGTCCGGTGAAGCGGGTCACGGACATCGTGCGCGCGTTCAAACGCATTTCGGATGTCATTCCCTCGAAACTGGTGATGGTGGGCGACGGACCGGAACGCATGTCGGCCGTGGGCGTGGCAAAACAACTCGGTATACGCGACAAGATCCAGTACCTCGGCCGCCATCCCGAGATCCAGGAAATCCTGCCGTGCGCGGATTTGGTGTTCCAGCCTAGCGAGCACGAAAGC
>JAAEQP010001180.1 GCA_024231375.1 bacterium
CGCCAGGCCGAGGGCGACGACGATGCCCAACGGCGTCGCCATGAGCGTGTAGGCCACGGTGTTCCAGAGCGACGTCCAGAAGAGCGGGTCGCCGGTGAACATGTGCCGGTAGTTCTCCACACCCAGCCAGCGCGCGGGACGCATGATGTCATAGCTGGTGAAGCTGAGCACGATGGAGGCGAGCAACGGGCCGGCCATCAGGAACAGCAACCCGAAGATGGCGGGTCCGGCCATAAGGTAGCCGTCGAGGGCTTCGCTCCGGTAGAGTTTCATCCGCATGATGCGGCGCGCACTCCATCCGGCGCGCACGAGGAGGGCGATGCCCGCGATGAGGCCGATGGTGAGAAACGTCCGGCCTGTGTTGACCGGCGTCTTGCCCTCGTGGCGCCGCAGGTCGTCGAGATAGCGTTGCACGCGGCCGTTTGCTTCCCCCAGGAGTTCGTCGGCCGCTCCCTTGTGGCGAACGGCGTAGTCCACCGTTCGCGTGTTTTCGTCGTTGATGATACTTCCGGCCGGCGTCACGGGACGGCTCCGCGAGTACTCCATGGCTTCGATGCATTTCCGCCACCGCCAGTCGTCCATGAACACCGGCGCCTGGGCCGCGTCCACTACGGCCGGAATCGTCTGGACTGCCGCGCAGTAATCGATCTGCTGTTCCGCCGCGATCATGAATTGGATGATGCGCCGCGCTGCGTCGGGATGCTTGCTGCCTTTCGGGATGACGAAGGAGAATCCGCCGGACCACGTGGAGCGCACGCCGTCTTCCGGGTGGGGCCAGTGGGCGATGCCGTACTCCAGTTCCGGGTTGTACTGGGCGATGCGCGCCGCCAGGATGCCCACGTCGCCCGTCATGGCAATCTTGCCTTGCAGAAACGGATCCAGTTCGTATTGCCCAAACCCAGACGCGAACCGGCTCAGTTCGTCCCACCCGCCGTACACGTCGTTCATGGCGACCACCCACTCGAGGGCGGCCACGATTTCCGGACTGTCCAGCCGCGCCGTCCAGCCGTCGGGTGAGAGGTAGCGTGCGTCCTTCTGGAAGGCGTATTGGTAGAGGGTCGTGTTGCCCCATTGAGGGACGAGGCCCACCTGGATCAGTTCGCCGTTCGCGGCGCGTTTGGTGAGGGTCTTCGACAGCTCCCGCACTTCGGCCCACGTAGTCGGCGCGTGTTCCGGATCGACGCCCGCCTCGCGGAAGATCTTCTTGTTGTAGAAGAGCATCCGCGTGTCCGTATCGTGGGGAAGGGCATAGAGCTTCCCCTCGAACAGGCACTCCTCCCACGTGGCCGGGAAGAACTGGTCCTCCGTGATGCCCTCCGCCTCTGCCCAGGGGCCCAGCTCTTCGAACACCCCACGAAACGCGTACGACGCCACGAGGAATCGATCAAACACCGCTAGGTCCGGCGGCACCCGCCCCGCCACCGACGTCAACAGCTTCTGATTCACCGCCGACCACGACAGATGCAGCAGGTCGACGTGGACGTCCGGATTCGCCTCATTGAATCGTTCCACCTGGCGCGCCATGGCGGACCGATTCGGCTCCTCCGAATAAGGACACCACATGCGCACCGTGACAGGCTCGGCGGAGACGGTGTGCGGGAGTAAGGCCAGCGCGAGAGTCGCCAGAAGTGCCATGTCCGCAAATCGATGCTTTTGACTCACACATTTCTCCGAGA
>JAAEQP010001181.1 GCA_024231375.1 bacterium
CACGCGGGGCCGGCAACGCCATCCTGGCCACCACCCGCAAGGTCACGCTCATGCCGCACGCCAGCGGCGTCTACTTCTCGACCGGCGGCGAGGCCGCATCGGCCGGCAGCACGCCCGTGCCGTCGCCGGGAGTCAGTATCGACGGGACGGCCACGAGCCTGGCCGGGCTGCGGTTCTACGCCGCCAACGTCAAGATGAGCATCGTGGAGGAGGGCTGAGCCGTGAGATTCCTCAGTGGCAGCGGAGAAGGAGCACAGCCGGGCGACGCCAATTCCATTCGCCACGGCCGGGAGGTGGCCGGGGTGACGGGCACCTACCAGCAGATCATCAAGATCCCGGCCGGCTGGACGCTCGACGGGGTGCTGGAATACGTATCCGCCGAGCACGTCGTGCTGGAGTGCGTCTGCGGGTACCTCGATATGTGCGGCTGCGAGATCGACCGGCTGGACATCACGTTCGACGATGAGTGGTACGAGAGCGACACGGGTTGGGGGCTGTCGCAGAGCGGGGCAAACGCCTTCGAGGAGTGCCACGCTCGCTTCAGTCTGTGGGGCTACGGCAGCCCGATCTTTGACTTCAGCGAGACGGGGCTGGAGGCGTTCCACATCGACTCGTTTGCATCACTGGAATATACGCAGGACTTCACGTTGGACCTCAGCGACAACGTGATCCCCGGCGGCGACGACACCGACGAAGGCGGAACGTACGGCACGGTCTGCGACATCATCAACACGCTGTACCAGGAGGCTTTCATAGGGGTTTTCACTCTCAATGCCTATCTGTACCTGACCGGGGACTATATGGGCGGAGTCGAAGAAAACGGGTACACGGACACCCACGCGCAGGCCATGATCAACGGCCAGTTCGGCGGCTGGTTCATCGACTACATCTCACTGGTCCAGCCGGTCCCATAGCAAGGAGAATAGCATGCGGGAAGTTGAGCTGGAAACGATACAGGTGCAGAGGCGGTACTACCGGGGCCAGGAGGCCTTCCTTGTCGTGGACGAGGAGACGGGAGAGGTCTTCAACAACGGCCACGGCACGACCGGCGAGAGAAACAACACAGTCATCGTCCCCGCCAATGCATTGCGGAGGGACGGGACGACGATGCGGGTGAAACTGTACGTCGGCAC
>JAAEQP010001182.1 GCA_024231375.1 bacterium
CCGTGGGACTCGCGGCCCTGTCCGCCACACGTTCGGCCTCCGCCAACGATAAAGTCGTCTTGGGACTCGTCGGTATGGGAGGACGCGGGTGTCTCCTGGGCAGGACCTTCGCCGCATTGCCCAACGTCGAACTGGCGTATATCTGCGACCTCGATGAAAGCCGCGGACGCCGGATGGGACGTGAACTGGACAAAATCCAGGGAACCAAACCCAAACGTGTCAACGACATGCGCCGTATCCTCGAAGATAAAGATGTGGACGGCGTCATCGTGGCCACGCCGGAACATTGGCACGGTCTCGCTACGGTGTGGGCGTGCCAGGCGGGCAAGGATGTGTACGTCGAGAAAACGCCCGCGCACAATATCTGGGAAGGCCGCAAAATGGTCGAGGCGGCGCGCAAATACAAACGCGTGGTGCAGGTCGGCACGCAGAATCGTAGCGCGGCCTATCTCAAAGAGGCACGCGAATATATTCAGAGTGGCGCACTCGGCGACATCCCGTTTTGCCGTGTCCATAACCTTAAAGGCGGCACACCCTACACCGAACCTGCGGACAGTTCCGTGCCGCGCGGTGTCGACTATGACATGTGGCTCGGACCAGCGCCTAAACGCTCATTCAACAAAGGCCATTTCCATGGCGGGGAACGGGTGCACTGGGTGTATTCCGGCGGCGACATGGCCGATGACGGTATCCACCAGCTCGATGTCGCGC
>JAAEQP010001183.1 GCA_024231375.1 bacterium
AAATCGCGCGCGTTGTAACGCACCTTGTCCTCCTGCTTGTAACCGCCGTCATGTTCCTCGTCCACCACTATCAGGCCGACGTCCTCGAAAGGCGCGAAAACCGCAGACCTGGCGCCCACCGCGACATTCACCATCCCCTGCCTCACGCGTGTCCATTCGTCGAACCGCTCACCCCGTCCCAATCCGGAATGGAGTACCGCCACGTCAGCGCCGAAACGGGCTCTGAATCTCCCCAGCAGTTGCGGAGTCAACGCTATTTCCGGCACAAGCACGAGCGCACGGCGACCCTGCTCGAGAGTGCGTGTGATTGCGCGGAGATAAACTTCGGTCTTGCCGCTACCCGTTACGCCGTGCAGCAGGAATGACGCGAATCGCTTTTCGTCGATGGCTTTGCGAATTTCATCGAATGCATCGGCTTGCGCAGGCGTCAGTTCGGGCGGCACGGATTCCGTCTCGCGCACTTCCCCCATTGTCGGGTCGCGCCATACGCGAACTTCGGAA
>JAAEQP010001184.1 GCA_024231375.1 bacterium
GAACCCGAACCGGGCCAGGTATTTTCGAATCGGCACCGCCTGCGCGCCCACCTTCACCTCGTCGGCCCCGCCACCAATCTCGTCCAACAGACTCACATCCCCCTGGATGCTCGACCGTTCCTGGTCCACGTACGACAGTTCCACCGACGACCCCACGACCACCTCGCCGCTGTCCGGTTCTTCATCCCCCACAATCATGCGCATCATCGTCGTCTTACCCGTGCCGTTCGGGCCGATGACGCCGACAATCGCGCCTTTCGGCACCGAGAAATCAAGGTCCGAAAACAACGCCGTGTCGCCGTATTGCTTCGACACCCCCGTGAACTCGATGACCTGATCGCCCAAGGGCGGTCCCGGCGCGACTTGGATGACGGCCGTGTCCTGTTTCGAAGCGGCCGTCTCGCGCGCGATGAGTTGTTCGTACTCGCCCAGACGCGCGCGCGACAATTCGCGCCGGTCCGTGTTGCTCATGCGAATCCACGTCAACTCGTGTTCCAACGCCCGCGCACGCGGCGAATGGGTCTTCTCCTGCGTGGCGAAGCGGCTGAGTTTTTGTTCAATCCACGACGAGTAGTTGCCCTCGTAGGGGATACCCCGTCCCGAATCCAGTTCGAGGATCCATTTCGTCACGTTGTCCAGGAAATACCGGTCGTGAGTGATGATGATCACCGTGCCGGGATACTCGCGCAACTGCAGTTCGAGCCAATCAATGGTTTCCGCGTCCAGATGGTTCGTGGGCTCGTCCAACAGCAGCAGGTCCGGTCGCTCCAGCAACGCCTTGCACAACGCCACGCGCCGTTTCTCACCACCGCTCAACCGGCCCACCGGCGCATCGTCGTCCGGCAGACACATGGCCTCGCTGGCCTGGTCCAGCCGCGTATCCAGATTCCACGCGTCCGCCGCGTCCAACTGGTCCTGCAACACGCCCATCCGCTCGATGGCCTTCTCCATCTCCTCCTCGGACATGGGTTCCGCCATCTGAAGACCGAGATCCTCGTACTCCTTCATCAGCGCCACCGTGTCCGAGAACGCCGATTGGATAGTCGCGCGCACCGTCATTTCCGGGTCCAGCACCGGCTCCTGCGCCACCATCCCCGCCCGGTACCCCTTCGACAACACCGCCGTGCCGTCGAATTCCTGGTCCAACCCCGCCATGATACGGAGCACCGTCGTCTTACCAGACCCGTTCTCGCCCACAATCCCGATCTTCGCGCCAGGAAAGAAGGACAGTCCGATGTCCTTCAACACTTCCTTCTGGCCATACCGCTTGCACAAGTCCAGCATCGTGAATATGTATTGTTCCGCCATAATCCCTCGTGATCCTTCCGCGTCCCGGACCCCACCGCCCAGCAACCTTGTAGACATTCATAGTAGCAGATTCAGGGGGAAGCCGTCTCAGCGGGTATGACCATTGTCGTTCGCTTGGTGGTGAGGTGCATCCTCACGCGCTGGTACAGCGTCATTCGGCAGACCGTGGCGGTTCCTTCGCTGAAGGGCGTGACGAAATCGTACCGGGCCGGGATCGCCATGTTCCCCTGCTTGTCGACGAAGCCCCATTTCTCCCCGACACGGACAGCCGCGAATCCTTCGGAGAAGGAACGCGCCTCGTCGAACTCAGGGGGGATCACTACCTTTCCGGCCCTGTCGATGAAGCCGTGCTCTTGACGGTCCGAGATGAGAGTGCTTCGAAATGTGGCGAACGAGGCGAGACCCTCTGAGAACCGGCCAAGCTGATAGTGGGCTGGGTTTGCCTTGAGGACCAGCGTGCCCGACGCGTCGATGTAGCCAGGTGTTCGCTGACCGTTTGCGGCTGCCTCAACCGGAGCCAGCCCCTCCGAGAAATCCCCTGCCGACAGCAGTGTCGCGGGGATAACGAATTCGCCGGTCCGGTCGATATAGCCGCTCCGTCCATCACGAGGGACTCGCGCAAGTCCCTCATGGAACTCGGAAACCCCACCCTCGATACCTTCAAGCACCCGTTGGCCCGAGGTGTCGATCACGCACCACTTCCGGTTTCTGAGCGCTTCGGGGCTGAACGGC
>JAAEQP010001185.1 GCA_024231375.1 bacterium
AGACGGCGACGAAGCCACCGCCCTGAAGAGTGTGTATCTCCTGTTTCCTATTACCCGTGAGATCCTGCGTCGCGTACAGGACGCCTTCCGGGCCCGCCGGGCCGCCGGCGACGGCGAGCTCAGCTACCTGGTCTACCCCCGAAGGCCCCGGAGTGTGACGAGATGCTGCGCGAGATCGGTCACGCCATGGGACTGGAGCTCGACGACGAGGTCTGCCGGGCGGTGTTCGCCGACTCCGGAGGCTACGCGTCAGCCCGCGCTCGGAAGCGATGAGATGTTCGGGAGGCGGAGATAGAAAACAACTTCAACGGGCACCATGCCCCGGCCGGAATTACCGCCAATCCATACTCTATATTGACACTTGAGGTAGGTAAAACAGCATTCCATTCCCTGGGAGAACATCCCATGGAATGTAAGATGAAATGCCCGGGCAACAAGGGCAAATCTCGATACGCTTGACGACGGGGACATCCGGATGGACGGTCACTGATACGCACCACTGCCGACACGTCGCGGGATTTCAATCCAGGCATCGGCGGCGCTCAAGTTGACGTCCCGCGAAACCATGGCTGCGGCAGGGTCACG
>JAAEQP010001186.1 GCA_024231375.1 bacterium
GCTCAAAGAGGCGTTGGCCCAGCGGGATGCGCGCACGGGCGAACTGGTGTGTGAACTGGCTCAGCGGGATCCTGGCATCGACGAACTGGTGTGTGAAGTGGCCCGGCGTGATGCGCGCATCGCGGAACTCGAAACGGAACTGGCCAAGGCGCGCAAGAACTCGCGCACGTCGTCCAAACCACCGTCGAGCGATATTGTCAAACCACCCCGAGGCGGCTCGCGCAACGCCGACGGAACCAAACGCAAGAAGGGCGGACAGCCCGGACACGAACGCCACGAACGCCACGCTTTTACGGCGGATGAAATAGACGGCCTGCGGGACTACATACTCGAAGTCTGTCCCATTTGCGGCGACGTGGTTCACCCCAAGGAAGGCGATCCGCGGACCTTTCAACAAGTGGAACTAGAAGAGGCCGCGAAGGTCCGAAAGATTGTCGAACATCGCGTCTGGCCCTACTGGTGCGAAACCTGCCAACGCGTGCACTTTGCCGCCCTGCCGCCCGAGGTGGCCACAGCAGGGTTGGTCGGCCTCCGGCTCATGGTTCACATTGCGTACCTCAAGAGCGTGTGCCACGGTTCCTATTCGACGATCCGCACGTACATACGCGACGTGGCGGGCATCGCGATTTCCCGCGGCCAGCTGGCCAAGGTAATACAGACAGTGGCCAAGGCCATCGAAACGCCCTACGACGAACTGCGCCTGGCCTTGGCGCACGAAGCGCTCTTGAACATCGACGAAACGGGCCACAAAGAGAACAAGGCGCGCCTGTGGACCTGGGTGTTTCGCGCGGCCAACTTCACGGTGTTTTCTGTCGAAGAATCGCGCGGCAACCGCGTGCTCTACGACATGCTCGGCGGCGAGTTCGACGGCGTTATCGGCTGCGACTACATGGGGGCGCACCGCAAGTACATACGAGAAACCGGCGGGCTCGCGCAGTTCTGTCTGGCCCACCTCATCCGCGATGTGAAGTACATGACCACGCTGCCGTCCCCAGCCGCACGAGCCCATGGCGAGGCGCTGCTCGGCCATCTTCGCGACCTCTTTCACATCATCCACAGGCGCGAAGAAATGACGGAAAAAGCGTTTCAGGCGGCTCTCAAAGACATCCGCGACGCGTTTTTCGTGCAGGCGCTGGACCATGCCCCGAATGTGCGGGAGGCGCGGAACCTGCGCAACCGGATGCTCAAGCACGGCGATGCATATTTCACATTCATACTGACGCCGGGCATCGAACCGACGAACAACTTAGCCGAACAAGCCATCCGGTTCGTTGTGCTCGACCGGCGCGTCACACAAGGAATGCGCAGCGAAAAAGGCCGACAATGGTCTGAACGTATCTGGACGGTCATTGCCACTTGCGCCGCCCAAGGCCGGTCCGTCCACGAGTTCCTCACCCAAGCACTTACCGCC
>JAAEQP010001187.1 GCA_024231375.1 bacterium
CTTGTGTTTGGTCGAGGATAGGTGGGTAGCCGTCCACGGTCAATGGGGCTCGCCGTCGTTTCCGGCGACAGACGGCCTCAACTTGGCTACACCCCTTTGACGCGGCGGCATCGGTGATTCTAGAGTGGACGGCGCAACGAAACAAAGGACTCCCCATGGAAGCGATGACGCCCAGAGAACGCTGGCTAGCCGCGGTCCGTATGGAGCCGCTGGACCGGTTCCCGTTCTGGCCGAAACTTGATGCCGCGTATCCCCTCGCCCAGGCCGAACCGTTTCGCCGCATGACGGGCGCGGAGCTCCACGAACACCTTGGAAGTGACAACCACGTCGGTGTCCCTGGCTGCATCGAGGAGGCCAGAGCAGCGACTTCCTTAGAAACGGCGCGCGAGGGGAACCACGAAACGGTCCGCTACCAAACCCCGCACGGCGAAATGACCCTCGTCCGCACCTTCGACGAGACGTCCCAGTCGTGGCATCCCCGGCGTTTTCCGGTTCAATCCGCGGCGGACATCGACCTGATGACGGCGATGTACGAGGATGTCACCGTCGAACTCGACGAAGACGCCCTGCCGGAAGCGCAGACGCAGTGCAGGCGAATCGGCGACAGCGCCGTGACGGCCAACGGTATCGGGACCTCCCCGCTCATGGACTGGGTTCAGTGGCTCGCCGGGGTGGAGAATGCCCATTACCTGCTCAACGAATGCCCCGCCCGCGTCGAAACGCTGTTGGACGCCATGCACCGCGTCATGCTTCGTAAGACCGAACTCATGGTGAAGCACAGCCCGGCCGACCTCCTCTATCTCGTAGAGAACACGTCGACGACACTCATCTCGCCGGAGCAGTACCGTCGCCTATGCTATCCGCACATCAAAGAATACGCAGACTTGGGGGACGGCCATGGGCGGAACGTCGTGCTCCACATGTGCGGCCACCTCAAAGCCCTCCTCCCCGACCTGGCGGCGCTCCCTGTCCGGGCGTTCGAGGCCTTCACGTCACCGACGCTCGGCAACACCACCCTGCTGGACGGGCGCGCGCAATGTCCGGACACGTGCCTCATCGGAGGGACCAACGCCATGCTCTGGACCCACCCCGCCGACACCATCATCGCGCAACTCGAACGAGACCTTGCCGAACTGCCCCACCATCGCGGCATCGTCATCACCTCCGCCGGCGTGATGCCACCCTTGTGTCCGCCCGAGACAATCCACGCCGTGTGCGACTGGATCAAGAGCGTTCCGGCGAGGATGAACTGAGAACGCCACCTTGTTACTCGTCGCTCTTAGCTCCGGCGGAGATCCACATACGAAGGGTATGGAGGTCCTCATCCGAGAGTTCGTCACGATCGTTGGGCATCTTGGGACGATAGATCC
>JAAEQP010001188.1 GCA_024231375.1 bacterium
CATCGGATTGGTGCGTGCTCCCTACGGTCGACGCACTCTACAGAAAGCGGGGCCCGCGTCATCGATGCGACACACCACCTCACCCCTGCCCGTAGTACGCACCCTTGCCATGTTTTCGCAGGAAATGCTTGTCGAGCAGGTACTCTTCAATGGGCGGCTGGTCGGGCGACACGCTCAGCGTGTCCGACGCCATGCGTGCCACCTCTTCCAGGATGGTGGCGTTGTCCACAGCCTTGGCTACGGTCTCGCCCCAAGTGAACGACGCGTGCTTGGCGCACAGCACACCGGGAAACGCCGTCGGGTCCAATCCCTCGAAACGCCACACGATGGCGTCCCCGATATGGCGCTCGTAGTCGTCGGCGACTTCGGCTTCGGTCAAGGGCTCCGTCAGCGGGACCTCGCCGTGGAAATGGTCAGCGTGGGTCGTGCCGAAACACGGGATTGGGCGACATGCCTGGGCCCAGGAAGTGGCATAGTGGGAATGGGTATGGACGATGCCCCCGATACCGGGAAAGGCCTCGTACAGGCACAGGTGCGTCGCCGTGTCGACTGACGGCCGCAGGTCGCCCTCGACCACCTTGCCTTCCAGGTCGACGACGGCCATGTGTTCCGGTCGCATGGCGTCGTAGTCGACTCCGCTTGGCTTGATGACGATGATGCCGCGATCACGGTCGATGGCACTGGCGTTGCCCCAGGTCATGAGGACGAGGTCGCGCCGGACCAATTCCAGATTCGCTTCGCAAACGTCCCGCTTCAGTGCATCCAGCATGGCTCACTCCCCCTTCTTGCAGGCACACACGCCGCGGACAGGCTTACGTGTTCTCGGCATGGGACCGCTCGCTCCGCGCCGCCATGTATTCAGCGTGCTCCTCAAGGTAGCGGTGCAGCCGCTCAACCACGGGTTCCACCTCTTCGTACTGCATGAGATCGGCGCGCAATTTCGCCACCAACGGCTGATTCTTAAGGTAGCCGGCATAGTGCTTGCGGAACACGATCACGCCGCGCGGCAGTCCCTTGTGCTCGGCCGACAATCGCAGATGCCTGATGCACAGTTCAACGCGTTCGGCCACCGTCGGAGGCGGCGGCACTTCGCCCGTCGCCATGTGGTGTTTCGCCTGACCGAAGAGCCACGGATTCATGATGGCTCCGCGGCCGATCATCACTCCGTCGCAGCCCGTGTCGAACATCCGCTTCACGTCTTCGGGTTCGGTCACGTCGCCGTTGCCGATGATGGGAATGGACACGGTGTTCTTCAGCTTCTCCAACCACGACCAGTCCGCCTCGCCGCCATGGCCCTGGCAGCGCGTCCGGCAATGCACGGCCAACGCCTTCACGCCCAGTTGCTCCAGCATCCGGGCAACGTCGAGAATGATGATGTTCTCCTCGTCCCAGCCGAGACGCGTCTTCACGGTGACAGGCAGGCTGGTCCCGGCGATGACGGATTTCACCACCCTCTCGAACTTTTCGAGGTTGCGTAACAGACCCGCGCCTTCCTCGCGCAAGGCGATCTTCCTCACCCAGCATCCGCAATTCACATCGATGAAGTCCGGATTGGCCTCTTCGACGATGGCCGCGGCTCGTTCGAGACTCTCGGCCACGCCGCCGTAGATCTGCACGGCAATCGGGCGTTCACCTTCGTTGACCTGTAGCTTGCGGAACGTCTTCTTGACGTTGCGGATCAGGGCTTCGCAGTTCACGAATTCCGTGTATAGGAGGTCCGCGCCATGCTCTTTGCAGATGAGCCGAAACGGAATATCCGTCACGTCTTCCATGGGAGCCAGCGCCAGGGGTTTGTCGAGTTCGATGGGTCCAATCTTCATGGCATAAGGATATCAGAGCCGAATAGCGGGCCACAACGGGGGCATATGGGTCGCGTGTTTGGGAGTGACGCGGGGCCTGAGAGGACACCTTACGCAATCGGGGGCCGTGGCAGGGCTCTGCTACCGCAGAGCCGGGCGCGCAGCAGCGCGCCGCCACCCCGCAACCGCCCGCTCACAAGACGAGTATCTCAACCAGAAACACTCTCAGTTTGTAGTGCGGCCTTTAGGCCGTTCCTCTCTTCCCCCACAGCCAAGAACGCCATAAATGGCGCACTACGAACCCGGACCTCCTTGCCTGGCGCCGCTGAAGAAATGGACCAAGTCCCGTAGGGTGTGTCGAGGTCCGCCGGAGGCGGGGCGAGCACGCACCACTCCTTCTTCCGACTCCGTACCCCCGCTAGAAGTACATACTCACTTGCAGGAACACGCTGAAGGGCGACGATCCGTATTCGCTCTGGATGCGGCCGTGGTCGGCTCCTTCACCCCAGGGGATGAAGGCGTTCATCTGGACGGTGGTGTTCTCGGTCACGGACCAAGTCACGCCGGGCGAGATGGTGCCTGAGCCGTCGACAGGGCTTTGCAGCCAGAGGAAGGAGCCGGCCCAGGCGTCGTTGAAGGGGTAGGTCACCGTCACGCCGAGGGCGTGCCGCCCGAGGATCTGCATGTCGCCGCGCATGAAGCGCATGAGGAAATCAGGGTCGGCGAACCGCATGGTGGCGTCGGCTACGTCTTTCACGCCGAAGCCGGAGTAGTGGTATTCGCCCATGACGGTGAGTCCGTTGCCCACGTCGAAGGTGTAGGAACTGCCGAGGACCGCCTTGCCCACAAGGTGGTCGATGCCGAACAGGCCGCCGTCGGGCTGGGATTCGGGCGTGTAGAACGTGGCCAGTTCAAGATGTATCTCGGCATCGCCCAGCACGGCCGACATGGCCCCGCCCAGCACGGCGTCTTCACCGCGTTTTCCGAGGATGAGTTCGCCGTCGATTTCACCCACGTATCCTCGCGCGCGCAGCAGCAGCGCCGACTGGTCCCATCGCTCGTCGAATACGCCCAGGAACTCGACCGAACTGGTGCCCGTCATGCGGTATTCCACGCGCACGGCATCGACCCCGCGCCGCCATTCGCGGTCGACTTCGGCAGGCGAGAACGGCGAGAACACGTCCAACGCGCCGAACATGGCCCCGCGACCCAGCCCAATGGCTTGTCGACCCACGATCACCTCGCCCCATTTCGGGTGCCAGGCCACCAAGGCGCGGTCGATCTCGTGACGATAGGAGAAGGTGTCGCCGTCCTTCGCGATCTGCCAATCGAGTTGGCCCAGCCGGTAGGGGGCGCCGCCGAAGGAGGGGATGACGCCTGTCCCGCCCGCGCTTCCGCCCGTAGACAGACTGGCGCGTTGCTCGTAGGCGAGTTCGGAGTTCAACGTGTCCGACAGCTTCAGGTTCAACCCCAACCGCAGGCGAAAAAGCCCCAACCCGCTCCATTCGTCTTCGTACAGGACAGGTTCATCAAGGGCGTAGGTCGCGAGGCCGGTAGTCTTCCACGTGGTGTCGAGGGTTAGCTCACGAGGGCCATCCTCCTCGGCCCACAATTCGAGCGCACCGCTCGCGCCCGTGGAGAGGACAAGGCCCGCCACGAGCAGCGTCCGGGCGATCAAGCTACGCGGTCTCCGCCCCATCGGATTGCTCCTTGGTTTCGTCTTTCGCGACCCGCCCGTCGACAAGGGTCACCACGCGGCGGGCATGGGCCACAACCCGCGGGTCGTGGGTCGAGAAGACAAACGTGATCCCATGCTGTTCGTTCAGCTCACGCATCATGGTAAGCAGAATCTCGGCGTTCTCACCGTCGAGGTTGGCCGTGGGTTCGTCGGCCAAAACCAGTTTCGGTTTGGAAGCGACCGCGCGCGCCACAGCCACACGCTGCTGCTGGCCACCGGACATCTCGTTCGGCCGCCGGTTCGCGAGTTCGGTCAACCCCAGTTGCTCCAGCACCTCACGGGCCCGGTTGCTTCGTTCACTGCCCACGCCCTGAAGCTCCAACACGAACTCCACATTCTCCTGGGCCGTCAACACAGGCACCAGGTTGTAGGCCTGGAACACGAACCCCAACGCACGCAGACGCAGGTCAGCGCGTTGCTTTCGAGTCAGGCCCGACAGTTCCTTGCCGAGGACCGCCAGTTCCCCGCCCGTGACCGAGTCCAGCGCCCCCACGAGATTCAGCAGGGTGGTCTTGCCGCTGCCTGACGGCCCCACGATAGCGAGGAACTCGCCGGCCCGTATGTCGAGGGTCACGCCTCTCAGAGCATGCACCGCGATTTTCGCGGTGTTGTAGACCTTCGTCACGTCTCGGGCTGATAGCAGTACATCGTCGTTCAGAGCATTCATGTTACACGGTCCTCAATGAGTCGGCCGGATCGATGCGGGTTGTCCGCCAGGCCGGATACACGGATGCAGCCAGGGTGGTCGTGACCGAGATGGCCAAGGCATACCACACCAGCCAGAG
>JAAEQP010001189.1 GCA_024231375.1 bacterium
GGGAGTCGCTCGCCTGTTCGCCCCACGTATTCGTCCCGGTTCATGGTCACAAGCAGGTGTCCCGAGCGCTGTCTGACGGTTGCCGTGCACATATCGCGCACCTCCCGGGAAGACGTAAGGGATCACGTACGACCCGGCGCCGGCACACCCCGGCCCACGGCGTCCTGAGCCCCTGCGTCCTCTATGGAACATGCGGGAGGGCGGTTGCTATTTCGCAAACCCGAATTAGAGCCTCGCCAGGAACTGGAAGTCCCGGTCGCCTTGCTCCGGGAGACCTTCGTGGCCGTAATCGGGGTAGATCACCAGGTTTTTCGGCGCGGTCATCTTGTTGTACGCAGCGAATTGGGTGGACGGCGGACAGATGGTGTCCATCAAGCCGACGGACATCAGTACCTCGCCCCGAATCCGGTCGGCCAGGTGCTGGCAGTCGATGTAACCCAGTTTCGTGAAAATCTCGTCCTCCCGCTCATGAAGCGGATCGAAGAGGCGGAAGTAGGTCCGTAGTTCCTCGTAGGCCGCCGCGGCCAAGTCCATCTCCCATACCCGTTTGTAGTCGCACAGGAACGGGAACATGGGGGCCAGCCGCTTGATGCGGGGTTCCAGCGAAGCGCACGCCAAGGTCAGCGCACCGCCCTGCGATCCGCCCTGAGCGCCGACGCGGGTCTCGTCCACATCGTCCATATCCATGACCATCCCCGCCAGTTGAGCCGTGTCCAGGAAGATATGGCGGAACAACAGGTTGTCGGGATCGTCGTCGAGACCGCGGATGATGTGGCCCCGCATAGTGTTGCCCTTCACGCCGCCCGTATCCTCCGAATTGCCACCCTGGCCGCGCGCATCCAGCGCCGCCACGCTGAATCCGAGGGCTACGTAAGGAAGCTTCTCCATCCAGCCTCCGCACGACCCGCTGTACCCATGAAACTGGACCACGGCCGGGTGGGGTGTGTCCGCCTGCTTGGGCCGTAAGAATTTGGCGTGGACCCGTGCGCCCCGCACACCCGTGAAGTACAGATCGAAACACTCGGCATAGGGCGTCTGGAAATCACTCGGGACCAACTCCACATTCGCGTCAACCGCCTTCATCTCGGCGATCGCTCGCTCCCAATAGGCGTCGAAATCGTCCGGCTTCGGGTTAATCCCTTGATACGTGCGGAGTTCTTCCAGAGGCATGTCAACGAGTGGCACGGTTTCTCTCCTTTTCGTTCTTCCCGGTGGTCGCGGGTCCGGA
>JAAEQP010001190.1 GCA_024231375.1 bacterium
ACACCAACGGCAACGTCGTCACCTTAAGCTACGCAACTTACCTCGGAGAAGAGAACCTGAACCAGGTGTACTTGAGCGAGATTCGGTACGGGCCGGGCGCTGCGGGCGCGGGCGCCTATCACTTCATTCGATTCAAGTACGAGAGTCGCCCCGACTGGTTCGAAGATTGCCGTCCCGGATTCCCGTTGCGGACGGGCATGCGTTTGGGGAAGGTTGTCATCGGTACGAACGGCGTCACGTTGCCGGGTCATGCCGCGATAAATGGCGGAATCCTCAACCGGAGATACGACCTCGACTACGACGCCCATCCGCATTGGTCTCTGTTGACGTCCATCACGCCCGTAGGCGCCGACGGGGTGAGTAGCCTCCCGCCCGCTGTCTTCGACTACACCGTGTGCAATCCGCCGGCGACGGTGGCGGCGGATTCGGCCGCCATCGGCTCCCGGAACACGCCGGTCCGAGTCATGGACAACGACGCCGTGGACCTTGTGGATCTGAACGGCGATGGGCTGCCCGACATCCTCGAAACCGAACCCTATGGCGGCGAGCAGACCGCCTACCTCAATCTGGGCGAAGCGACCGACGCACGCGACATTGTGTGGAGCAGCGCGAAGGCAGTCGAGGGCGACCAACGCGCCTGGAACGTGAACCTCGCGGAATCCGTCGGGGCCATTGCCCACTTGGCGGACATGAACGGAGACGGTCTCGCGGACCTCGCGTACAAGACCGATGAGGACGTCTACTACTTCGCCAACAGCCCCAGTCCCGGTCACGTTAGCTGGGGCAATCGGAAGCGGATGAACCTCGACCCGTCTACGTCGGACCCGCCCTCTCCCTTTGGCGTGGAGCACGTGAAGACGGCCGACCTCGACTTCGACAAGCGCATGGACATCATTCAGAGCGTCAGTGTGGGGGAGGGGGCTTCCTATCGCATCTGGCTCAACCTGGGAGGGCAGGCGTTCTCGCGCGCGTTCACGGTAGGTCAGGACAACGGTTTCATGCTCTCGGACACGGGCGTGCACATCGCCGATGTCAACGGCGATCGCGTTCCCGATGTCGTCCGTGTGCGGCCCACGGGCCTGCAGGTGACGGCGGGACTGGGCTACGGCAACTTCCTCCCGTTGGCGACCATTCCCCTGCCGGACTATACGCTCACCGACGAGCAGGTGGCCCAGGCGAAGCTGGAAGATATCACCGGCGACGGCCTGGCCGACCTCGTCGTCGAGCGCGCGCAACCCGGACAGCTCTGGTACTGGGTCAACCTGGGAACGTACACGCTGGAGGCGCGCCGCATGGTCACAGGCACGCCGAGCGTGATGGGCACGGGCTTCGAAATCCGGTGGGCCGATCTCAACGGCAACGGCAGCACCGACCTCATCTACGCCGACCACGAGAACAGCCCGCGTATCCAGACGGTGGACATCGGGGAACTCATCGGGTGCGTGCCGAGCCCCAACCTGCTGAAAACCATCGAGAACGGCATCGGCCGGGTTACGACCCTGGACTACGCCACCTCGACGCGCTACGTGCTCGAGGACGGGCAGAACTGGCCGGACCCGCTGCCGTTCCCCGTGGATGTAGTCTCTCAGGTGACAGTCGAGGATTCCCTGGGCAGCGCCTACGTGACGACGCTGCACTACCACGAAGGATACTACGACCCGGAGGAACACGAGTTCCGGGGATTCGCCAAGGCGGAGCAAATGGAACTGGGCGATGCTTCTGCGCCCACGCTGGTGACGCGGTTCGAATTCGACACGGGCCGCAACGTCGAGGCCATGAAGGGCAAGATACTTCGCCAGGCCGCGGAGGATGACGAAGGCAAGGCGTTCTGGGACGAGGAGACGGTGTGGGACGCGCGCACGTTGTTCTCGGGCACGGACGGCAAGGACGTGGCCTTCGCGCACCCGACGACGCGCAGCCGCCTCATCACGGAGCGGGGCTTCGGTACGCCGGTGGAACTGAAGTGGGCGTTCGAGTACGACGACTACGGCAACCTGACGCGCCAGGTCGAGTATGGCCGCAAGGATGCGGGCTGGGACGACGAGCGGGTAACGGAAACGGCCTTTACGGCTGGGGGAACTTCAGGCCAGACTGCGTGGATCCTGAACGGGGTGGTGGAACGCAGCGTGCTGCACCTCGACGACACGCTGGTCGCGCAGACGCGCAATTACTACGACGGCAACAACACGCTGTACGACGTGAGCGAAGGCAACCTCACCAAGACCGAGGACTGGGTGGCGGGCGCCACGTACGTCACGTCGTTGCGCAACGTTTACGACGCCTACGGGAATCTCACCATCGCGTACGATGCACTGCACGGGACCGAACCGGGCCATTCTCGCGAATTTGTGTACGACAGCTCCTTCCACGCGCTGCCGGTGGAAGAGCACATCGCCACCGGCTCTCTCACACTGAGCATGTTCGCTCAGTACGACTATGGGCTGGGGGTCGTGAAGTCCTCGACCGAGTTCAACGGCCACACCACGACCTGCGACTACGACACTTTCGGCCGCCTGACAGCCATCAACAAGCCGCTGGACACGCCGCCGAGCGTGGCGTACACCTACGTCCTCGCCCATCCGCTTACCGGTGGCGGCGTCCTCAACTGGGTGGAGACGCGGCAGCGGGACGGCAGCGCCGGGGATGGGTTCCTCCACGCCCGCGTGTACTACGACGGGCTGGGCCGGGCGCTCATGACGCGTTCAGAGGGCGAAGACCCGGGCGAGGTGGTGGTGAGCGATGTGACGGACTACAACGCCCGGGGCTTGCCGTGGCGCACGTACCTGCCCTATTTCGACGACCCGAGCGATTTGGACTATCACGCCCCGGCCGGCACGAGTTACCTCGAGCACCACTACGACGCACAGGGACGGGAAATCCGGACTGTTCAGCCCGACGGGTCGTACGCCACGACGACCTACAAGCCCATGGTGCGCGTAATTCGCGACGAGGAACAGACCCGGGCGGGATCGCCGCACGAGGGCTGCGGCATGCGCTACATATCCGATGGTTTGCTCGACGAAGAGGGCAACGGCCGGTTGCGGAACGTGTTCGAATTGGTGAAGCTGTCGGACCTCGGCGAGACCGGGCCGCTTACGAGCTGGCTCACGTCCTATACCTACGACCTTCTGGGCAACCTGACGGGCTACACCGATTCACAGAACAATCGGAAGTTCATCGAGTACGACGG
>JAAEQP010001191.1 GCA_024231375.1 bacterium
CAAGGAGTCGAGTGCGACGAAACCGCTGGTGCTTCGATCGGCCAAAGACGCCGGAAAGCACTTCGACGCGGACAATCTGGCGAAGCTCGAGGGGAAGGTCGACTTCACGAAGCAATTCGTCCTAGTGTCCTGAATCAGAAATTCGTTCCAAAAGTATGAATTTGTGAGCTGGTGATCCGTCCAATGGTTGGAACCCGCAATTCAGGAGGCCACAGCCATGCGGACAGGACGACCGAAGGAACAGTTCGCGCTCACGAATGAGGAGCGGCAGAAGTTGCAAACACTGGCGCGGCGAGCCACGACGACCCAGCGGCTCGCCACCCGAGCCAAGATTATCCTGCTCTGTGCCGACGGCAGGACGAACCGCGACGTGGCCCGCCACCTCCATGTTTGCGAGAAGACCGTCGGCAAGTGGCGCGAACGGTTCCGCCAGCAACGACTCGATGGGCTCGCCGACGAGCCTCGACCTGGAACGCCTCGGACCCTCTTGGACCACAAGGTCGAAGAAGTCGTCACCACAACACTCGAAGGGCCGCCGAGAGGAGCCACCCACTGGTCCACCCGCAGCATGGCTCGACACGCGGGGGTCTCCCAAGGCAGTGTGTGCCGCATCTGGCGCGCCTTCGGGCTCCAACCGCACAGGGAGCAGACCTTCAAGCTCTCCACCGACCCGTTCTTCACCGAGAAGACCCGGGATGTCGTCGGTCTGTACCTCGACCCGCCCGAGAACGCTGTCGTCTTCTGTGTCGACGAGAAATCGCAAATCCAAGCCTTGGACCGCACGCAACGACTCCTGCCCATGGACATGGACTTCCCCGAAGCCCGCACGCACGACTACGTGCGGCACGGTACTACATCGCTGTTCGCGGCGCTGAACACTGCGACGGGAGAAGTCATTGGAGCTTGTCATCGTCGTCACCGGCATCAGGAGTTCCTGAAGTTCCTCAGGCGAATCGAGACGAACGTTCCTGAGGGACTCGATGTGCATCTGGTTCTCGACAACTACGCGACTCACAAGACACCCAAGGTCGTACGCTGGTTGGCCAAGCGGCCTCGCTGGCACATCCACTTCACCCCCACTGGAGCGTCGTGGTTGAACATGGTTGAGCGGTTCTTCGCCGAGATCACGGCCAAACGCATCCGGCGTGGAACCTTCAAGAGCGTTCGTTCCCTGGAAAACGCCATCCGCGAGTACCTCGAAGTCCATAATGAACAATCCAAGCCGTTCGTCTGGACGGCTACGGCCGAAGATATCTTCGGAAAGCTATACCGACTTTGCGAACGAACTTCTGACTCAGGACACTAGAGAGACTGAGTACAGGGGGGCTCCGATGTGCGACGCTAATGAGGTTCACGGGCGGGGAATGGCGGTTCATCAACGGACAGGGCGGATACGCATTTGGAGGCACGTTCGAGGAGGCCGGCGACTTCGGCGAAGGACTGGCGCCAGTGATGCGCAAAGGGAAATGGGGGTTTGTTGACAAGACGGGCGCGCTCGTGATCCCAACACGGCTCGACGATGCCACGGGCTTCACCGAAGGACGGGCCCGAATCGGCGTGGACGATGGCTCGCGGCGCCTGTTCGGATTCATCGACAAGAAGGGCAACGTGGTGGTCCAGCCTCAGTTCGTCAAAGCCGGACGCTTCAGCGGCGGTCTGGCACATGTGGCGAAGGCCATTGGCCCCTGGACTCCAGGCTTGCGGGTCCGGC
>JAAEQP010001192.1 GCA_024231375.1 bacterium
CGAGGCCGTACTTCTCGGCCGTCTCCTTTTTGTTCAGACCCTGAAGCGCCCCATAGTGCCGCTCGTTCAGTTGCCACGACCGCTGCACCGGAATCCACATCAGGTCCATGTCGTCGAGGACGATCCACAGCGTCCGGATGGCGCGCTTCAGAACCGAGGTGAACGCCATATCAAAGGTGTACCCTTCCTGCTGGAGCACGCGGGCCCCTTCGTGAGCCTCGCGGACTCCCTGCTCGGACAAGTCCACGTCCGTCCATCCCGTGAACCGGTTGTCCAAATTCCACGTGCTTTGCCCGTGCCGTACCAAGACCAGCTTCGTCATCGCAACGCTCCTTGCCCCTTCCTGCTCGGGATCGCCCCGCCTGTATTACCCACGGACCACGATGTTAATCGCTCAGCTTGTAGAGCCTCAGCCGACTCGCCGGCGGTTCTACGTCTCGCGCGTGGTCCCGGTTCGGTCCCAACGTCTCCCAGCGCAGAACATAGCGAACCCCCGGCTCGCCGCTGGTACCGGAATCGCTTCGCCAACGCACCTGCATGCCGGAAACGTCCGACTCCGGCCGGGCCAATGCCGCCGGCCACGCGGGCCCTTCGGTCAGCGCACCGATCGGACGCAACGTCGTTTCATCCAACTGCCAGAGGCCGGTTCCATATTTCTCGTGGCGATACTTCTGACTCAGCGAACCGGCGCCGTGCACCTTCACGGGCGAGACGCGAATTTCAAAGGGAATCGTACCTCCGCCCTGGAAGTCCCA
>JAAEQP010001193.1 GCA_024231375.1 bacterium
CGACGCAGGCGCGTGCCCGTGTGGGTCTGGGCGCTGGGCGGGCTGGCTATATTGGCCGTGGTAGTGGTGCTAGCGATGCTATCACAAATTGGCCCCGCATCCCCGTCTGAGAGCGAACAAACAGCCACCGCCATCGTCCAGGCAGCGGCGAACGCGATGCTCACACCATCACCCTCGCCTTCGCCATCGCCATTGCCATCGCCCACGGAAACACCCGCACCCACGAGCACGAACACGCCAACCAACACGCCCAATCCAACGGACACACCCAAACCCACGAGCACGCCCGTCGAAGAAACGCCAACTCCTTCACCAACGCCAACTCCCGAACCTCCCACGCCGACGAACACCATCCAACCCACCTCACCCCCGGCTGCCGGCGCGACGGCCACACCGGTCCCCGCTGCACAGCCGACGACAGCATCCGTAGCTCCCACGTCCGTGCCGCCTCCACCGGGTGAAATGGGCCGCATCTTTTTCACCATTAACGCCGATCCGATGTACTACCTGGCTACGGCCGACCCCTCCTGGACGCAAGGGCAAATAGTCGGGGCGACAGATTCCGCCGGGTCCACTTGTGCAGGCGGGTCCACAGCAAGGACACTCGTGGGA
>JAAEQP010001194.1 GCA_024231375.1 bacterium
CCCCATCCGGCATGAGGTGGACGTATTTGTGGCAGGCGGCGGGCCTGCCGGCGTGGCCGCTGCGGTTGCCGCTGCGCGCCAAGGCCGTTCCGTGTTCCTTGCCGAACGCCAGAACTGCCTAGGCGGCATGGGCACAGTGGGACTGCTCCCCGTATTCATGCAATTCGGCGACGGCGTCAACTTCCTCGCGGGCGGAATCGGGCAGGAGGTCCGCACCAGCCTTACCCAGGCGGGCGGCAATGGCCCCGATAGCGAAAACACCATCAAGGCCGAAGCGCTCAAGCGCGTCTATGATGACATGCTCCTCGAGGCCGGGGTGCGCTTCACGTTCGAAACGCGCCTCATCGATATTGAGATGGAGGGCGATGGGGTGTCTCTCGCCATCCTCTCCGCGAAGAGCGGGTTGTTTGCGGTCAAGGCCAAGGTCTTTGTCGATTGCACAGGCGACGGCGACTTGGCCGTCTGGGCCGGCGCCCCCTTCGAACAGGGCGACGAAGAGGGCAACGTTATGGCCGGCACGCTGTGCAGCGTCTGGGCCGACGTCGACTGGGACAAAGCGAAGGCCTTGGGCATGGCCAACCAACAACCCCGGCTCGACGACGCCTTCAGGGACAAGGTGTTCACGACTGAGGATCGGCATCTACCGGGCATGTGGCGCGTCGGCGACCGCCTCGCCGGCGGCAACCTCGGACACACGTTCGGCGTTGACGGGACGGACGAAGGTAGCGTTACGGAAGCCGTCATCCGAGGCCGAAAGCTCATTCTCGAATACGAGCGATACTACAAGGAGTATGTCGAAGGATTCGAGGAAATGGAGCTTGTCGCCCTCGGAGCCGCCCTCGGCATCCGTGAAACCCGCCGCATCATGGGCGACTATGTGCTCTGCCTGGATGACTTCAACAAACGCGCCGTCTTCGAAGACGAGATCGGCCGTTACTCCTATCCCGTCGACATCCACGCGGGCAAGAGCGGGAACACGGCCTACGAGAAGTTTGCCACGGAACACGAGAATCTCCGCTACGGCAAAGGGGAGAACTACGGCATTCCCTACCGCTGCCTCCTCGCCAAAAGACTTCCCAACGTGCTCGTGGCGGGCCGGTGCGTGAGTACCGATCGTTACATGCAAAGCTCCGTCCGCGTCATGCCCGGCTGCTTCATCACCGGTCAGGCCGCCGGCATGGCCGCTGCCATGGTCGCGGAAAAGGGCACGGATGTACGGGGCATCGCGGTGCAGGAGCTTCAGCAACGCCTCAAGAAGCTCGGCGCGTTCTTGCCCAACTGCTAGTCCGTGACGGTTACCCGGCCCACGTAGACCGAGGCCGTGTTCTTCGTGTGGTTCGGTTCGCTCTCTTTGTCATGCTGCGAATACCAGCTCACGAACAGCGAAGGCGTCTCGGCGTCGAGCGACGTTGGATCGACAAGCAGGCCGGGGTAGGCCGTGTCGCCCCCGCTGGGCAACGTGATGAGTTCTTCCGCGCGTCCGTCTTTGAGCTCCCAGATCTTCGTGACATAGGCCTCATCCTTGCCTCGTCCGCTGACGAAGAAGCGGTCTTTCCATTTGGCAAACACCGGCGAATGAATCAGGGTACCCACGCCGTGTCCGGTCCAGACTTCGTGGTCGGGGCCGCTCTCGAACCGCCAGGCCTCGTTGCCGGGGATGCCCGTGCGTGTCACCAACCACATCGACCCGTCCGGGTTGAACCACATATCGGCCTCGCCCGCCAAGAGTTCGTTCGTGATGAGACTCACTCGCTCCCAGTTTGAGCCGTCGGGCGACTGAAACAGCACAGTCTCGCGCATCTCCGGCGCGGGCCGCACGGCCGTGTACCCGCATGAGTAGAACATGCCGTCGTGATGCTTCACGCGCCACAGCCACCATCCTGGCTCCCAGATACCGCGAACTTTGGACCACGTTGTGCCGTCTTTCGTCGAGGCGAAGTGCGAACGCACCGATTTGCGATCCGGCGTCCGCGGCCCGTCCCAGTGCGCCAGGTCCCAGACGCCGAAATAGACGAACAACTCGTCATCCGTAACGCAGAAATGGGGATCCCGATCGTCACCATACGTCCGGAGCGTGCCGCACGGTTCCCATGTCTTCAGGTCTGTGCTTCGGATCACACGAATCTCGCCGTCCATCGACACATGGTGCTCGCCGTGGCGGAAACACAGGTAGTAGTGGTCTTTCCAACGCGCCAGGTCCGTGAAGGCGTTGTGCCGCCCGTCCCCGTATGCCTTGATCATCCAGTCCAGCTTCGCTTTCGGCTCTTGGGCGTGTGCCGCCAAACTCGTGCAGACACAGGCCAGGATTAACACGCAACAGATCAGTACCACTTCTCGCACGTTCTTCTCCTCTGAGATCTCCTTCGCTCGCCTACGCCAACTTCGGCACCTCAAATCCTTCGCGATACACCCGCGTCAAGAGGGCGTTCGCCTCTTCGTCGCCCTGGAATTGCTCCGTCTTCGGGTCGAGCCGCAACTTCCGTCCGACGCGATAGGAGATGTTGCCCAGATGGCACAGCGCTGCCGCAATGTGGCCCTGTTCGGCCGTGGCGTTGACGGCGCTCGGGTCGTCCTTCTTCACGGCCTCAATGAAGTTCGCCATGTGAGTCGCGGTCGAGTCAACCTTCGGGACTTCCTGGTCGTCCGGGATGACGTTTCCGCTCTTGTCGTAGAAGGTGCCTCCATGCGCGTAGCCTTCCGTGCCGTAGAACGCGATGCCGGGCGCGTTCTCCGTGTACCGGTTCCGGATCTCAATCGTCAGGATCGTTCCGTCTGCGAATGTGTGCGTTGTGACCTGCGTGTTCGGTGTTTCGCGGGTGTCCACGTCGTAGCCGAAGATGCCGCCTTCGCTGTAGGTCTCCACCGGCAGGCCTTTGTCCCACACCCAGTTGACGACGTCCGTGCGATGGGGTCCGTTGTTGCCGATTTCGCCGTTGCCGTAGTGCCAGAACCAATGCCAGTTGTAGTGCACGTAGTTGCGGCTGAAGGGCTTCTCCGTCGCCGGACCTTGCCAGAGCGTCCAGTCAAGGTGCGGCGGAGGATCCTCGGCCATGGGATAGCTGAAGGGGTCGCGGAATCGGTGAACGGCACACTTGGCCATGTAGATGTCGCCGATGATTCCGGACCGCGCACGTTCCGCCAGGCGCTGGTACGTCGGCTCTGAACGCCGCTGCGTGCCGTGCTGGAGCACCTTGCCGTACTTCTCGACCGCGGCCACCAATTGGCGGCCTTCGAATACGGTGTGCGAGATGGGTTTCTCCACATAGACATGCTTGCCCGACTGCAAGGCCCAGATTGACGCCAGGACGTGCCAGTGATTGGGGGTGGCAATCGTCACCGCGTCGATGGTGTCGTCGGCAA
>JAAEQP010001195.1 GCA_024231375.1 bacterium
AGACGATCGGAGGTTCGGGCGGCGCGACGTTGCTGGGGGCCACGCTGGGTGGAATCTGGACGTGGTTCAAGTCGAGCGAATGGTGGGAACGTCGCAAGAACCGGCGCGCCAAACGGGCCATGATTGCATTGGAGGCTGGCGTGGAGACGGCCCACCAGACGTATAGCCGGGCAATTCGCGAGGCGCGCGAGGACGGTACGCTCACGGCCGACGAAGAACGCAACGCGCGCCGTCTGGCGCGCGAAGCCGCAACCGAGTACGCGCGCCGGGAAGGCATCGACGTGCTGTCGGCGCTTGGCGAGGACTACGTCGACCTGTGGATCGCCAAGCTGACCCGGCGGTTGAACAAGGACTAAGCGCAGCGTCGCAATCCGCCGCTTGAAGGGCGGCGCATATGGCTGAAGCCCTGTGCGCCGCCTTCCCTTTTCATCTACTGCATGCTATCGTTCGGCCGGTGGAGATGATGGGGAATCCTCTATGTCGTTCGCGCTACTCCTGATGGCATCGGGCACGCTGGGCGCGCTGGTTCTCGGCCCTCTGAAGCTGGGCAACGGCTTCGAGGCCAACGGCCTGCGGCTTCTAACCGGGCTGTGTCTTGCCGCGGTCCTGATTATGGCGGTCGGGAGCTTCTCCTTGGCAGCAGCGCACGTGGTCCTCGTCTGTGTTGTGGTCGGAGGGATCGCACTGCTCCTTCGCCGCCGCCGAGCCTCACGGGCGTCCGCGGATTTGTGCTCCCCCGCCGCGCCACTGGAGCCTGTCGAATGGGTCGCCCTCGCGGCTACGGGCGTGGCCCTCGCCTTGGCGCTCATCGCCGCCTTGGCTCCGGTAACAAGTTGGGACGCCACCACCGCGCACCTCGCCTTGCCGACCGACTACGTTCGGGCCGGGTACATTCACGTGTTCGAAGGGAACCCGTACTCCGCCTTTCCTCACCTCCTGCACAGCCTCTTCACCTTCGGCTATTGCCTGGACGGCGAGCTCGGCGCCACCCTCGTGAACTGGACCTTTGCGTGCCTGGGATGCGTGGCTCTGTACGGTCTCGGCACGGGTCTCGCGGGTCGGCGCGCGGGATTCATCGCGGCAGCCATGTTCGCCACCGCTCCCATCTTCATGGATCAGGCCGGGACGGTTTCGATCGACCTGGCCTTTGCCACGGTGACGGCCTTCGTGTTGTGCGCCCTCTTGGCGTGGCGCGACGCGGACCGCACTGCATGGTTGATTCTAGCCGGGCTTCTCGCGGGAAGTGCATGCGGAATCCGCCACACGGGCTACGTGGTGTGTGTGCTGCTTTGTGTCGGCGTGCTACTGGCGCCCAAGGTGTCGCGGCTCAAAGCGGCATCACTGTTCGCGGCGTGCTGCGTTGTGGGGGCGGTTCCATGGATGCTGCGCAGTTGGATTCTAGCGGGAAACCCGGTCTATCCCTTCTTCTGGCAGTACTTCACGCCGGACGGCATTGTCGAGGTAACCGCCGAGTCGGTGGGTACCCACGATTCACTGCGCGGGACCGGATTGGGCGCATTCCTCCTGTTCCCATGGCGCATCGTGATGCGACCGGACCTTTTCGACGGCTGGGCGAAGTCCCCGGGCGGCTTGGTCCTCATCCTGGGGATCCCCGGTCTGTTCGTGGCCGGCAAGCGTGGCCGCGCGTTGGGCGCCTTCTCCGGAGCAGGGGTGGCCGCACTATTCGCGTACCGACAACTGGCGCGCTACTACCTGCCCTTCTTTGTGCCGATGATGGCCGTGGCGGCGGCTGGGGCGAGCAATATCCGTGCCCTGCGGAAGCCAATCGCGGCGCTCTTGGTTGTCATGTTCGCCTATGGCCTGGCCCTGCATGCGGCGGCGGTCCACTTCAAGATTCCGGTCGCATTGGGACTGGAATCGCGCGACGACTACCTCCAGCGGCGGGTCGAGCGCTACGACGCGTTCCAGTGGCTGAACGAGTCGTGGATCCCCGAGGCAGGCGGCCGAGTGTTGATGCTGGACACGCGCAGCTACTTCGCCCATGTGGACCCCTACCAGAACCCCGACGCCGTCCGCCGGTTGGCCGGGATGACACCCGAAGGGCAGTTGGACTGGCTTCGTGCCCGCGACATCCGGTTCGTGTTCTATCCCCAAGCGTACATTGAGGAATCGCCCTCCTACGGCGAGACGGGTCAACTCGCCATGTTCGACGCGTGGCGGGCCGATACCGCCCATTTCCACTTGGTCAAACGACTTGAACTGGACCGTGCGCGCGAATCGGGCACGGAAGTGGTGGAAATCTATGAGATTCGGTAGCCCCACGCTTGAGTCGCGCGAGAAGGAGGGCCGGTAGCCGTGTCCGTCCGCGCCACACTCGCACGCAACACCAAATGGAACGCCGTGGGCCGGTTCTGGGAAGCCGCCGCGAGTTTGGTGTTGATGCGGTACGTGGCGGGCGTGTTCGACGGAAATTTCGCACCCTTGGGCCTCTGGATGATCCTCGGCGTGGCTACAGGGTACGTGGCACTGCTGGATCTGGGCGTGGGCAGCTCCTTCACCAAATATGTCGCCGAGCACGCCGCGCGCAACGAATCCGACAAGCTGTCGGCCGTCGTCACCACGGGCCTCGTCTTCTACCTCCTGTTCGGCGCCGTGATTGTAGCCGCGGGCTGGCCTGTCGTGAACCTGGTGGCCGCCTTCGGCGACAGCCGCGGATGGTTCAAAGGGGTCCCGTTGGTGGATGTGCGGTTCCTGTTCCATTGGGGACTCGTGCTCTACGCGGCGACCGGCTGCGTCGCCGCCTTCCGGTCCGTCATCGCCGGACTTCAACGCATGGACCTCGGCAACCTCCTGAGTTTCGGCGTGTCCCTCGTCAAGATCGCGGCGACCATCCTGTTTCTTGAGTGGGGACACGGCGTGCGGGGTCTGTTGTATGCGAGCGCCGCATCCACCGTGGCATTCGGCCTCGGAAGCATCGTGCTGGCCCATCGGCTCATTCCGGGGTTGCGCGTGACGCCCGCCCACGTGGACCGGCACACCTTCCGCAGGATGTTCGGTTACGGCTGGCGGACCCAAGTCGCCCGGTTCGCGAATCTGGTCATGCTCGAGACCGACCGCGTGCTCGTCGGCCTGTTCGTCGGACTCCACTGGGTGCCGCCCTACGAGTTTGGGCTCACCATCGCGAACAAGCTGCGCCAAGTCCCGTCCATGCTCTTGTCCGCGTTGCTGCCTGCCGCGTCCGATCTCGATGCGCGCGAGGAGCATGAGCGTCTCCAGCGGCTTTACCTGCTCGCGTCGAAATATGTGGCGTCCGTTGCCATCCCGTCCATCGTGTTCGCCATGGGCGCCGCCGGCCTGATCATGCGTGCGTGGCTCGGCGACAAACCCGGCCTCGACACCGCGGCCTGGGTGCTCCGTATCATCGCCCTCGCCTACGTGGCGAACATCATGCCGGGTGCCGGAGTCGCGGTGGTCCTGGGCAAGGGACGCGCGGACCTTCAAATGAAGGCGGGCCTCATCTGTACGGTGGGCAACATCCTGCTCACCATCGCCTTGTACTTCCTCATCGGCTTCTGGGGCATCCCCATCGCTACGGCCCTATCCATGTTCATCGGCTGGATGTGGTTCAATGTGGCCGTGCGCGGCGTGCTGGGCGTGGGGGCTTTGCGCTTCCTTCGCGTCACGCTTCTGTGGCCTGCCGTGGCGTCGTTGCCTGGCCTGGCCGTGGCCGTGGCCGCCGATGTGCTCACGACGGGAATCTTCGGCTTTGGCGTCGCGGGTCCGGCCCTCCTTGCGTGCGCCGCCTTGTTTGGTCTGCTCTACGCCGTGCTGATCCGATTCACGCCGTTCTTCGATGCCTTCGACATCGACTTCCTCGAAGAGGCCCTCTACCTTGACCGGGTACCTGGCTTTCGGCTCTGGGCGAGGAGGATTCGCCATGCGTGAGGCGTTGGGCCAGTGGTTGCGCGCCTACGCCAACAAGGACGGTCGCGGCTACCCCGACTGGGCGGTACGCTACGTGCCGATCGCGCGGCGTCTGCGCCCACGCGTGCCCGTTGATGCCAAGGTCCTTGAGGTGGGCGCGAACGAGAACGGGTTGGCCCGGTTTCTGAGGCGACCGGTCATCGTCGTGGACCTATCCCTCGACCATGTCCGCGCGGCACGGAGAAACCAAGGCGTGACGGGCCTTGTGGCCGACGCCGCGGCGCTGCCGTTCCGGGACGAGGCGTTCGACGCGTGTGTGAGTATGGACACCTTCGAGCACCTACCGCCGGATGTCCGTGGGGCAGCGGCACGAGAACTCGTCCGGGTGCTCAAGGAGAAAGGTAACGCAGCCGTCGGCTTCCCTTGCGGCGCAGCCGCCGGCCAAGCTGAAGCCGACGTCCGCGAAGCGTATCAAGCATACACGGGACGTACCTTGCATTGGCTGGAAGAGCACGCCGCCCAGGGGCTGCCGGACGCGGACGCCGTTGCGGAGGCATTGGTGGCGGAGGCGTCCGGGAACCGCCGCGTATCGGTCCGCAAGAACGGCACCCTGACGGTATGGCGTGTCATGTGGCGTATCATGATGTGCGGATGGCCGGGGGCGGGCAACGCCGTGTTCCAGGCGTTACTGCGTATGGCGACGCCGCTCTTGTGCAGACTCCACGTTGGTGTATGCTATCGTGCTGTGGTGTGGGTTGAACCCGTGGAAGAATGAGCCGGCCCCGGTGCCGGTGGGAGTTTCGTGCGATGAGATGGTTGGCTCTGGTGGTGCTGACGATGCCCGTGGCAGGCGCCCTGTCGGCGGAGGAGAACCGGGTACCTATGACAATCAAGGGAGACACGCTGGCCCTCGTCAAGACGGAACCGGGCAACCTCTGCTTCGACGGCATCGTGAAGGGGTCGGTGACGGTTCGCAGTACCTACATGCCCACCCAGGAAGGGTGCGTGACCTACGAAGAAGACCGCGACTACGTCGTCGACTATGAGCACGGTACGGTAGCTCGCACCACGGATTCGCGCATCGTGGATTTCGCCACCAACATGCTCTACGGACAGAAGAACTTCAACCACGCTGATTTCCCGGGCTGGGGCAACCAGGGGTTCTTCGCGTACGTAGACTACGAAACCACAAAGGGCTATGCCCTCTCGGAACCCAGCAACCAGGCCGCCCTGCTCAAGGAGACGGCCCGAAAGCTGGCTGCCGGCGGACCGTTTGCCGTTCTCGCCTACGGCGACAGCATCACGGCCGGGATGGACATCGCGTCCGAAGACTTCCGGTTCCAGCGACACTACGCGCGCTACCTGGGCGAACGGTTCCCGAAAGCCGAGATCACGGTCGAGAACGGGGCCACATCCGGCGACAGCACGGTGACCGGTTTGAGCCGTCTTGAAGAGAAGGTCCTTTCCCGGACACCCGACCTGGTTCTCCTCGGATTCGGCATGAACGATCACAACAAGAACGGCGTTCCCGAGCAGCAGTTCGAAGACAACCTGGTGACCCTCGTCAATCGTATCCGCGAAGGCACGGGCGCAGAGGTGTTGATGTACTCCACCTTCCCGCCGAACCCGGAATGGGTGCATGGATCGCATCGCATGGACGTGTATGCGGCCGCCACACGTCGCGCCGCGAAACGGGCACAGTGCGCCTACGCCGATCTGTACTCGGTGTGGATGACGGTTGCGAAACGCAAAGACCCTCCGAGCATGCTAGGCAACAACATCAATCACCCGAACGAATTCGGCCACTGGCTCTACTTCCTGGCGCTCAAGAGCGTGGAGTTTTAGGAGAACATGAAGGGATTCGCAGACTCGGTCATCAAGCCCTACCTTGCGGAACACGAGTGTCGCACGGTCTGTGAGGTGGGCGCTCAGTTCGGCGAGAACACGGTCCGCCTCCTCCAAGTGCCCGATGTGACCGTCACGGTCATCGACCCTTGTCTTGACGCCGATCTCCCCGCGAAGGTCGGCGCGGCCGATCGGGTCGTCATGCGTCCGGGCCTCAGCCTGGAGATTCTTCCCTCCCTTGAAGGCCCGTTCGACTGCATCCTGCTCGATGGTGACCACAACTGGTACACCGTGTACAACGAGCTGCGCATCATCCGCGAGCGCGGCTTGCTGCGCCCAGGAGGCGCCATCTTCCTGCACGATGTCTGTTGGCCGTACGCGCGCCGCGACATGTACTACCAACCCGACACCATCCCGGTCGAGTACCGCCACCCCCATGCCTGCAAAGGAATCGTCAAGGGGCAGTCGGAACTGTGCGGCTCCCAAGGCGAGTACGCCCACGTTCACAACGCCGTGATGGAAGGCGGCCCGCGCAACGGGGTCCTTACCGCGGTTGAAGACTTGCTGTCTGAGCACGGGCGCGATTACCTGTTCTTCCGCATCGAGGCGCAGTACGGGTTGGGTGTTCTGTTCCGCAAAGGAGACGCCGCTGCCAACCGGCAGTTTCGGCGTTTTCGTGCGCGCGTGCTCCGGCGTATGCGCGTGGGTCGCATGAAAGACACGCTTCAGGCCCGGTTTCCGCGCCTCTACTCCGTCGCCAAACGTCTGGCGGGTCGATAGCCGCACACATCCTTCTCCGTCATCCTGAGCGAAGTGAATCTCGTCTTCCCGGCGCCCTCATGCACATACCCCCAGTCGCGCCTTGCCTTCCCCCGCGCATGGGGGTACGATAGTCGCCGACGACGCTGCGATATGCGCACGGCGAAGATTCGAAGGGGGGGGGGACGGCATGGGGTCGGACAAGACGGACGGCGATCTCTCGGCCGTAGAGTTTCGCGACGAATCCCATCGTAGGAACGGCGCGGATCTCCTGCGGCGTCAGGACCCCGACTTGGTGGAGTTGCCCTGTGGCGCGGGCGCCGTGCTGGTCGCGCCAGGCCTTCAGGGCCGTATCTTCTGCCGCATCGATGGCGAGCTCGTCCATCGCTTGGATGCCGACGCCCTTCTGAATCCGTCGCCCACCGAATTCAACAATCTGGGTGGCAACTCCCTATGGCCCGCGCCCGAAGGCGGACCCTTCGCCTTCAACTATCTCCCGGACAGCGACGATTGGGTCGTACAAGACGGTATCGGTGCGCAGAATTGCCAGGTCACCCAGCGCAACGTCAGTAGCGCCACCATCGCCAAGACCATCCGGCTCGTGAACCGGCGCGGAACAAGACTCGACCTGGAGTTTCTTCGGCATGTCCGCCGATTCCTGGCATTCCCCTTGTTCGAGGGCACCAACCTTCAAGCCGTCGGCTACCGGACCGTCGACACCTTTGAACCGCTCAATCCCTGCAATCCGGATCAGGCCCTGCTCGCACCGTGGTCACTTGAGCAGTTCCCCGGTGGCGAAGGCGTCACGGCCTTCGCCAAGGTGGAGCCCGCCGACAACGCGGTGAACTTCGATTTCTACACCCACCCCGGCGACCGCGTGGTGTGCCGCGATGATCTGGTCACCTTCCGGTTGGGTGGCGACGACCGGCACCAGATTGGAATCCGCGCCGCCGCGAACCCAACCGTGCTCGGTGCACTGGACACCCAGCGGTCCCTCCTGATGTTGCGGAGGACCGCGCCGCAACCCGGGCGCTACTTCAACATCGCCGACAACGACCAGGCGGACGGCCCTGATTCGGCGGCCGATCTGTTTAGCGTGTTCAACGGGGGCAGCCTCGGCTTCTTTGAACTGGAAACCATCGGCGCCATGCAGGTCGCCGACGGCGTGATTGCACCATGCCACCTGGAATGCGAGACGTTGATTCTGAAGGGTCCCGTGGCCGATCTTCAGGCGTTCCTCAGGGAACAGGAGGGGATCGTCCTGCCCAAGGAGGCGCTATGAGCGAACTGAACGTAGTGCTCGGCTTCGACATGGAAACCGACATCGGCAGTTGGACGCCTTTCTACGAAGGGCTCAAGCACGGCACCCCCGTGATTCTGGACGTGTTGGCCCAGTGTGGCGTGCCGGCCACATTCTTCTTCACGGGCGAAAGCGCCCGCAAGCATCCCGAAATCGTTGCCGAAGTGCGGGACGAGGAGCACGAGATCGGTGCGCACACCTTGTTCCATGAAACCATCGGCGATCCCCTGTTCGAGATTCCGGGCATGATGCCCATACTCGCCGAGGAAGTGCCCAACCGGTTGCGGCTCTGCACCGAATGGGTGCAGGAAGCCGCGGGGATTCGTCCCGTGTCGTTCCGGTGTCCGCGGCTCTTCGGCTCTACGGCGGTCGTGAATGCACTTGAGGCCCTCGGCTACGTCGCCGACGCCACCTATCCCATGTACTTTTTTCGGGAACGATTGGTGCCCTATCACCCCAGCGCGGAAGACTGGACGCAGGAGGGCAACCTGCGGATTGTGGAACTGCCGAACTTTGCCGACCTGTCCATGGAATCGACGGACCCCTACGGCCGCGACATGGACCAGTGGCCCCTGTTTCGCACCAAGAGTGCCGAGGCCGTGATGGGCCACATCGACGGATACATTGAGTACTGCGAAGCCCGCGACGTGGATCCCTTCTTGTGCTTCTACTTCCACCCGTGGGAATTTCATAGAATGCCCGAGGGCGAGATTCACTATGGCGAAGGGGCCGTCCATCCCGACCCGTTCATTGTGGAGAACTGCGGACCTTACGCCGTGGAACAGTTGGAGGATTTGATTACGAGCTTGCAGGACCGCGGCGCGCGCTTCTTGCAGGCTCAGCAAGTAGCGGAACTATGCGGATAACCGGCCCCAAGGCCGATCGACCAGCCGGCAACGGCGGAGGAGAAAGCATGACTGGCATCCTGGACAAGGAATACAAAGCTCGCATCAAACAGTTTCAGCGGAACATCAAGGCCGCCAAGCTGGACGCTGCATTGGTGCATTCGAACGAAGCCGATTTCGCGAACGTTCGCTATCTCTCCGAATACTGGCCTACCTTTGAGAGCGCGGGCGTGTTCGTGCCCGCGGAAGGTCCCCCCGTGCTGATCATCGGGCCCGAAAGCGAGGCATACGCGAAAGGCCGCAGCAAGATTCGCAGCATCATGAAGATGGTCGAGTACCGTGAATCGGCCGACCCCGAGTATCCCGGAATCCCCGTGGCCCACTATCCCGATGTGGTGAAGAAGGCCATGGGCCGGAAGAAACTCAAGAAGCTCGGGCTCGTGGGATACTCCATCATGCCCTTGCCCGTGTACGACAGCCTGTGCGCCGAGTTGCCGGGCGTGAAACTGGTGAAAGCGGACGACACCCTTATCAGCCTGCGCATGGAGAAGAGCCCTACCGAAATCAAGCTCATGCGCAAAGCCTTCAAGGTCAGCGAGAAGGCCATCGACGCGATCCTCGGCGAGATCAAGCCAGGCATGACCGAGCTTCAGGTCATCGGCATCGCTCAGCGCGAAATCTACGCCAACGGCGGCGAGTACGAAGGCCACGCCCTGTACTGCTTCTGCGGCCCGGCCACCAAACACGCCATCTCGCGGCCGACCCACAACAAGATCAAGAAGAACGAGGTCATCCAGTTGAACATCGGCGCGCGCGTCGGCGGGTATTCGTCGAGCGTCGGTCTGCCCATCTGCATTGGCAAACTGCCGGCTCGCAAGAAACGGTTGGTGGAGTTCGGGCTGGAAGCCCACCTCAAGACCCAGGAACTCATGCGCGCCGGCAAACCGGCCGCTCAGGTCGTCGAAGAGTACGAGGCCTTCGTCAAGAAGCGCGGGTTCATGAAGTACATGCTCTACGGCCCGTGTCACGGCATCGGCATGATGGAAGTCGAACGGCCGTGGATGGAGTCTACGTCAGCCTACGATCTCACCGAGAACATGACGTTCCAGGTTGACACCTTCTTCTACGACAAGGACTTCGGATTGCGCTGGGAAAACGGCGTCCGCGTCACCAAGACCGGCGTGGAGCGCTTCTCCAAATCCTTCCAGCGTCTGGTCGAGTTGTAGGCCGTCCTGAACCTGAATGAAACGTCCCGGGAACCGACTCCAAAGCCGGTTCCCGGGACGATTGTTTCCATCCTCGTCCGCGACGCTACCGGTACCCGTGTTCCTTCAATTCCGCGAGGCACGCGTCCGGCCGGTTCGTGATGATGGCGTCCACACCCCAGCCTGCCAACCGCCGCATCTCAGGCGTGGCATCGACCGTCCACGCGGCCATGGTCTTTCCTGCTGCATGGAACATCGCCAGACGTCCCGGATTGATGGCGTCGGCGGCACAATTGAACCCGTCCACATCCAACAGATAGGCCCAGCGTAGCGCTTCTTCCCACCCGGCCGGATTGTCCTTGTGCGACCCGGACAGGTATTCCACGCGCAGTTCGGGCGCCTCCGACGAGGTGATGGCACAGACGATGGGTGAGAACGACTGGATGACGATCTCCTTCTTCATCTTCCGCTCCCGCACGGCCTGAATGGTCTTCCGGGTCAACTCCAGATTGCGCGTACCGGACGCTTCGATGAGCGCCATCATCTCCTTGCGCAAGGACGGCGACAGGGTCTGCGCGTCGGCCGCCATATCGAGGATGGCCGCCTTCAGTTCGCCGTCGTTGTGGCTATCCTTGATTTCGATGTACACCCCGATGGTCCCTTTGGCGAAATCCAGCGCCTCGGCCAGCGTCGGGAGCCGCTCCTCCGAGAACTTCGGGTCCTTCCACGAACCCGCATCGAGTTGGTTCACCTCGGCGAGCGTCAGGGCGGCCACAGCGCCCTTGCCGGGCGTCGTCCGGTCGATGCTCCCATCATGGATCACCAGGACCTCGCCGTCCTTGGTGAGCGTGCAATCCAACTCGTACCAGTCGGCCTCCATTTCGGCGGCTAACCGAAACGCGGCCATCGTGTTCTCCGGCGCATACGCGCTCGCGCCCCGGTGGGCAATTACGTTGACGCCGCGCGCCCGCGGACCATGTGCGCCCGTGGCGCATCCCGTTGCGATTCCTGCCATTGCGATGACTCCTGCTATAGCTGCCACACGTCTCATCAAGGATACCTCCGAACTCTGTAGTCTCTAGTCACGTTTCGTCGATGCGTACATCTCCGCGATCTCGTCCGCCGTGAACGCCACGTCGTAGATGCGGATATCGTCCATCAATCCGCGCACGAAGTACACGTCGTCGCCCGTTCCGTAGCGGCCCAGCAACAACGGACTCTGGTCGGGCGCCACGTCGCCGCTCACCCGCTTGCGGCCCGCCAGTTCGCCATTCAGGAACAGGCGCATCTCGCCGTTGCCATACACCGCCGCGATATGGGTCCACTGGCCGGCCTTCACTTCGCCCGCGTCGATCGTGTCCACGCCGGCCACGTGGAATCGAACCTGTTGGTTGATCACCTGGACGAAGTAGCCCGACTGAAGCCACGTGCCCTTGCACACCAGCACCGGCATGCCGTACAGCGTGTCCAGGTTGATCCACGTGGAAATGGTAAGGCTGTCTTCAGGGTTCCAATCGGGTTGCGACGGCAACTCGGCCCAACCCTTGCCGCCCAGCGCCAACGCGTTGTCGGCCACCTGCGCCAGCCCCTCCAGGAACGATTCATCCTCGAAGGACAGGAACACGAAGGGCTCCGCCGTCACGTCGGACGCAATAACCCCGATCTTGCGCGATGGCGGGCCTTGGCGGCCATCCGGCGCAACGCCCGCGATCCGGTACGTCGCCACTTGGCCCGCCGGCATCTTGTCCGTCGCCTGAATGAATTGGCCATAGTCGCCGTCCACCACGATCTCTTCAATGGTCCGGTTGCTGTCGTCGAGCTTCGAAATGGTGTATCGGGCCGCTACCGGTGAATTGCAGTCCCATCCCAGAATCACGCGGCCGTCCCGGCTCGTGGCTACGATGTTCTCCGGCGGTTGCGGCAGCGGAAGCTCAGGGATGTCGGTCGTCAACTCGGACGCCGCCGTCTTCCCGTCCCGGAGGCGTCGCGCCGTGACCGTGTAGCGAATTTCCGACCCCGAATACGGCGCCTCGTCCTCGAACCAGCCGTCGCATACCGTCCCCAGAATCACGTCGTTCCGGGACACCGTGTACAGGTGACCGTCAACCGGCTCCCACGAAAGCTGGGCCACATGCCGGTCCGGAACGACCTTGACCGCAACGGCGACCGGTTTCACGTCTCCCGCGGATGCGGCGGGCCCGCTTCCCGTCGGGGTGTAGACTCCTGAATGAATCGTGGCGGTCACCGTCTGTTTTGGAAATTCCTCGGGCCACGTCAAGCGCCCGCGCGCGCCCTTCACCTCAAGTCCAAATTCCACGTTCGATGCGCGGGAAAGATCCGCCGGGAACTCCAAGGCAAAGGTGGTGCCTCCCATGGGCGTCAGCCGGCGCGTGCGGAACCGCCACGTGCCGAGTTCCCGCGCCTTCAGCGTGACCTTCACCCGATCCGGGTCCGCGCCTGTCACAATCACGCGGTCAGGCAGCACAAGGATGCCGGGGTCGCTTTCCATGCTTTCGGGCAACTGTTCCAGAGGCGCCAGGGCTTCGCCTTCGAGATACGTGCGTTCCCGCAGGTCGGCCCACGCTTTTGTGTTCATTGTGGCCAGGACGCCCAACTCACCTTTGTTCCGGATACGCTGCCCGTAGATGTGGGCGGCTTCCGCAAACCGGGATTCCTTGATGCGCGTCAGCGCCAGGTCGGTCTGCTCCTCATCGATCAGTTCATCCAACCCACCGCCTGCCTGCAACGCGGTGGCGGCAGCGTCCATATCGAGTACGTACTCGACGGACCGGATGCCGTCGGCCAGAGCCGCGCGATTCCGAGGCATGATGCGCGCCGGAAGCAGGCGATCCCGCAGTTCGCCCGTGAGGTCCGGCACTGCATCGGGAATCACGCCCACCGTCGTGAGGCTGGGCAGAAAGTCCGGGATAATCCCTCCGAGCAACCCCATTCGGCGCAGTTCTTCGCGCATTTCAAAGGCAATCTGCACGAGTTCCGTGCGGCGCTCTTCCTCGCCGGGTTGCCACGAAAATACGCCGTTCTCGTTCTGACCCCAGCCGCCGACCCAGCGATACCCCAACTGCTGCAACCGGGTGGCCGTCGGAATGGCCGCCTCGGCGAGTTGCGAACCAAAGAGGTGGCGCACCCGCCGCTCGATGAACTGGTCGACGGTCAGGTCAGGGTTCCATGCAAACGCCGCCTGGTATCCTGCCGCGCCCGCCACATCCCGCGTGCGCCAGTGAATGCCCAGCAATCCCGGGCATCCCTTGGCCAGCGCGTCGCGGCACGCCCCCGCCACCGCCTCCAGGTTGGGTTGCGGCATCCACAGGTCGCCGTCGAACTCCAGCCAAATGATGGGCCAGCACCGGCGCCCGGTCGACATCGACCCATACGCGTTACTGACCGACGACGACACGGGCATATTGTCTAGTGCCGAGAAGATCACGTCCTTCGGCAGAATCTTGTCCATCCCGGCGTAGAAATCCGTGAACCGAAGCCACTGGTCGCCGCCCCACCCGCTCATCACGAGGGTCGGTCCCGAATCCCGAGCGACCAGCACATCCTTGGCAAGCAGACCAAACACGGTCATGCGGACCGCCTCGGCTTGGCGTTTGTGCTCGCCCGCGCTTGCGAACGCGTCTTCCCATCGGCGCGTGTAGCTGTCCCACTGCGTGCGCGGACGCGGTGTCGTCCGGGGATGCAGCGACAGGGCCTCGCCCTCCCACACCCACACCGTGTCGAGCACCGGATAGTAGTCCAGCACGCCCGTCAGACGCGCCTGGAACCGGGCCTGCGTTTCCGGGTCGAAGGGGTCCCCATTGGCCTCGAATCCGAGACCCACCTTCAACCCCCGCGACTTCGCATACAGCATCGCCGACCGCAGCACTTCCTTGCCCCCGTCAATGGCGGCGTCACGGTCTTCAATGAACGAACTCGCCGCGCCGAAGTGTTCCCTGGCGAAGTATTGGCCCGTTCCCGCGAAGAACTGGTCCGTGCTCAACGGCGTCGTACCCCAGTTCGGGCGCGACGTGTTCGGCAACGGGTCGCCGCCCACCATCTCGCCCTTCCACGGGTAGGCGGCGAAGGGGTCGGTGTCGTAACTATGGAACGCCACGAAGTTGCACCGCATCTGCACCAGGTTGTCGATGTAGGCCCTGTAATCGGGCAGCTCCCAGGCTGACGGGCCGGAGAAGAAATTGTGCCACGGCACCGTGCCGCGCACCTGAAATACCGGCGTCACCGACTCGTGATACACCGGCACGTCCGGCTTCACGTCGGGATAGGTTTCGCCACCCAGATAGAACCCGAACCCCAGACTCTCCAGCAGCCCATACGCACCGTTTCGCGCGCCCTCGGGCGCCATGCCCGCCACCACCACCAACGGCTTGCTTTCGCGTACGGTATGGAGGATGTATCCGTCGTGCCTGGGGGCTTCCAACCCAAAGGGCCAGGATTCGCCCGCCATGCTGGGCAGGGAGTCGGGTGTGCCGATCACGACCCCGGCCGCGTCCTCAGGCAACGTGCCCACGATCTGAACAGCCATCAGCTGCTCGTTTCTGAGGTAGAGATAGCGCTGCAGCTCCACCGCTGCCTGTCGCTCGATATCAGTGGACTCCGGGCCGAGGTAGATGGCCGAATCGGCGCAAACCACACCGGCGACGGCAAGCGCCGCGATCACAAGGCCGCACGTCCTGAAGAAACGCATGATTCGAGACTCCTTATGGCGGTCACCGAGCGAGACCGCAGGCTCATCGTATCGGCAACCAGTCTACCTCAGCACGTGCCCGAAAGCCAGACCACCCCGCGCGCCAAGGACGCCGGTCAACGAGTTGGCCAGTGGCACACTGGGGTCGGTTTCGGCACATGTCCCTGAAGGGCTCCGCTTGCGCGGAGCCAGGGCACGCGGTAGCGTGCCTCTACCATGGCGCTGCTCCGTTCGCACGGTTCCTTGGATGTTCGCCGGAGCCGGGGTAGGGCCGACCTCCGTGTCGGCCGTCTTTGGGGTAGTGGTGGCGGCTGAGACGGTCGCGACGTAGCGCGACCCTACCGAAGAGGGGCCTGGCGCATGCGGGACCGGGGTAGGGGCAGTTGATTCTTTGTTGTGGCGTGGTCTCCTGACCGCGCCACCACTCCGACCGCAAGGTCTCCAATCCCGGATTCCGCCCGCCCCTTGCCTCGACCGCTTCCGCCCGGTACCATGCCCTCACACAATCGCCGTCAACTTCGGGAGACCCAATCGCCATGTGGACGTCCTCGCTTCTCTCACTCCGGTGTCCTGCCCTCCTGTGCGCCGTACCCCTCGCGCTGATGCTCTTGACGGGCGCGTATGCATCCGCCGGCGAGGCGCCGGTCGCCGAAGCGCCGGTCGCCGAAGCGCCGGTCGCTGAAGCACCGGCCGAGGCGCCCGACCCCGACGCCGAGTACGTGGCCAAGTTCCTCGAACGCTACAAGAAGACCGAGCCCGTCCCTGCGCTCGCCGGCTACGCCACCCCAGCCCGCTACGACGACCGCTTCCTCGGTGACACCTTTGAGAAAGCCATCGCGGCCCCCAGCAACGACCAGGGCGGCCTCGCCTGGGGCCTCGCGTCCCACATGGAATCTCTCAACATCATGTACGAGGCCACGGGCGACGCGAAATACCTGGAAGCCCAACTCCGCGCCATCCGCGCCGTCCTCGCCGTGCGCGACGACCGCATCGGTAAGAAGCTGTGGACCGACACCGTAGCGGCTGCGTGGGGATGCGACAAATACGCCAAACGCGGCCGGGCCGTGTTTGCCGTACACACCGGACTCATCACGGATGCCATGTTCCGGTTTCTGCTGCTGGCGCGGGAAGACGAGGCATTCCTCGCCAAACTGGGCGACGAAGCCGCCACCATCACGCAGGACGCCGAGGAAGCCATGGCCGTCCACGACCGGCAGTGGCGCGACGGTCCCAGTGACGGTGAAGGTCACTATATCGGCCTGGACCAGGAAGAGGTGTGCGAGAATAAACCGTTGCCCGGTAACCGGTTGAGCGCCATGGGTATGAGCCATTGGTCCGCGTGGAAAGTCACGGGTAAGGAACTGCATCGCGACCGCGCCATCGCCATCTGCACCTACATCCGCAACCGCCTGACCCTCGCGCCCGACGGGGCCTACTACTGGCCCTACTGGCTCGACGAAGCGCCCGTGACCGAACCCGCACCCCCCGAATCATTGAAGGGCGAAGACTCGTCCCATGGGTCCCTCACCGCCCTGTTCCCCATCCGCATGGGGTTGGAAGGCCAAGTGATGACTGAAGAGGACATGCAGCGGATGGCCGCCACCTTCGTCAACGGCGTCGCCCGTCGCAACGACGGCATCCTCATGCCCCGCATCACCGGCGTATCCGACCTCAAGCCCAACTACGTCGGCAGCGCCGCCCGCTGGCTGGCTCTCGACGCCTACAATCCGGAGGTCGGAAAGCGCGTCCTCGCCTTCTACCTCGGCTACGCCCCCAACCCCGGCAACCGCGACCTGGCGCTTATCATTCGCTTCGTCAATGCGGAAGGGCGGTGAAGGGCGAACGACCTCGCAGAATTGGTGTCTAAGGGAGCAGTAGAAGAAAAAGGAGGACACCGTGATAGTGGTCAGCAGACGCAAGCTCGCGTGGGCTGTTCCGAGTCTCTGCCTACTGGTCCTATCGTGTTCCGGGCCGGCTGACGATCTTGTCATCCTCGCAGAGAAGGGCATGGGACGCGATTCGGAATACAGGGCCGCGTTCAATGCCCTGTCCCGAAAACGGGTCGAACGTATCTATGAATACTACCGGCGTCCGGGCAGGGACAACTCCACCATCACAATGCAGGTGTATCTCGACGCGAGAGAGCGGGTCCGTGCCTATGAACGCGCGGACGCGCTCGCGCTGCATGCCGAGCGACTCGAAAGGGCCCGAGAGGCGTCTGCGGCTCTCAATGCGCCAGGTTCGTCGCTTGGCCTAAGCGCCGAAACCTATCCGAGGGTGGACGGTTCGATATCCACGGTCCCCTTGTCTCGCCTGATAGCATGTAGGCAACTCGACGTGCCCTGCGAATGGATTGTGAAGGAGTGGGCCGCCGATCCTGTTCCAGAGCAGGCCAACCTTCGAATACGACGTAGCCGCTACGAATGGTACGTCACGAGGTTCACCCTCGCGGCGAACACACCGCCAAATCGGCGGGGACGCATTGGCCACTTGATCAATGGACTTCTCGCCCTGCATTCGGGCGCGCACACCGCATATGCCAATCTGATCGGACAAGAGGCCGATCTCATTCTCGTTCCTAGGGCACCCACCGAGGCCGAACTGGATCTGGCGAAGGAGAAAGGGGTCAAGCTTGAGTGGCGTCCTTTCGCAATGGACGCACTTGTGTTCGTCGTGAACGCCGACAACCGGGTCGACGATCTCACCGCCGAGCAGATTCGGTCGATCTACCTTGGCGATGCCGACAACTGGAAGGATGTGGGAGGTCGAGATGCTGCCATCGAGCGGTTCTACCGACGCGAGGATTCCGGTAGTCAGGAGTTGATGAACGCCTTGATGATGACGCCACCGCCGGGCGCTTCAGAGGGCTTCTATCTTACCGAAGACATGATCCCAATGATCTCCCCAGGGGTGATGTCGCCCCCCGATGACCTGATGCCCCGAGCCAAACACGGGATCGGCTATTCGCTCCACTACTTCCACCATCTCATGGTGGCCTCTTCCGAGGTGCGAATCATCGCAGTCGATGGAGTTCGTCCCGATTGGGACACTATTCGGAACAGGCGCTACCCGTACGTTTCCGAGGTGTTTGCCGTCATCCGCGAAGACCTGGATTCCAAGCATACTGCGTGCGAGTTGCGGGACTGGCTACTCACCCCCGCCGGTCAGGCGTTGGTGGCTGAGAGTGGCTACGTGCCCGTTGAGGTTGTGGAGTGATGAGCGCCATCCTTGCGATATGTGGCATTGTCTTCAGCCAGCCATATGAGTTCGACTTGGCCACCTATCCGCAGGTGGACGGCTCGACTATGACGGCAGACGTGTCCACTTGCATGGCTTGCGCCCATTTCGGCATACGAGCCCTATGGAAGCCCGAGCAAACGCGCGGGCAACATGATGGCATCATCGCCGGCCCAGCGGGCGGCCGTCCGCTGTTACTCCGTGACGAGGCAAGCGTTTGGATTGAGTCTTACTACCCGCCTGACCTCGGGCATTCTGGACGGTACACCCGCTGCCAGGCAGACGAATCGCCACCTGAGACCTACCGTGTGGCGCGGGCTATCAACGCACTGTTTTCCGGCCATCGCGGCCTGCCCAAGGCCATGGACTCGTTTGTCGAGGGTGACGTCGAGCTGCTGCTTCTGGTAGGCGAACCCATGCCCGATGATCACGCCGGGGCGCGCATGCGCGGGTTCGGCTTGGACTGCGTACCCATCGCGCGGGACGCGTTGGTGTTCCTCGCGAACACGGAGAATCCAACAACAGACATCACTACTGCGCAAGTCCGAGACGCGTACCAGCGAAAGCTGGGCAATTGGAATGTAATGGGGGGACCCGACGAGCCGCTTCGTCCCTACCAGGCACGTCAAGACTCTACCTGCTGGCGTGTAATGAAACGGCTACTGCTCAAGGACGCGGTCGTCGAATTGCCGGGAGACATGGATGAGCAGTCACTATCGGACTACAAGGAATGGTGGCTGAGGGGGCGCTCCCATTTCCCCATCACGGATCTTTGGCGTCCACTGAGGGACGGCATGCGCCGCGACACGTACGGGCTCTTCTGCGCCCCGTTCCAGTGCCTGCCAGATCTCCGCACACTCAAACTCAAGCCCCTCGCTATCGACGGCGTTGCCCCATCGGTGGACACCATCCGTTCGGGCGAGTACCCCTACATCGTAACGGTCAACGCGATCGTGCGATCGGATTCGCCGCCGGATTCCGGGGCGCGACGGTTACGCGAATGGCTTCTGGCTCCGGCGGGGCAGGAAGCGCTTGAGAAGTGCGGGTTCGTGCCGCTGGACAATGGAAAATGATAGGCAAGGTCTTTCTGCTGTTGGTAGCCGGCCTAGCCCAAGGGCCGGCATTCGACCTGGCGACGTACCCGCAGGTGGATGGTTCGACCATGACGGATGACGTGTCGATTCTCATGGCGTGTGCCCATCTCGGTGTACCCACACTCGGCGGACCTGACGAGCATGGAACTGGAACACCAGCGGGTTCGGCGAGTGGGCGCTGGCTGATTCTACGGGATGAAGCAAGCGTATGGTCTGGGGAGTTCTGCGCGGCACACCATGGATGGGCCGGACGCTTTCCCCGTTGGCGAGCGGACGAGGGTCCACCCGGTACGTACCGCGTGGCCCGGGCGGTTAGCGGCATCATATCGGGACACCGCGGACTGCCGAAGGCGATGGATTCTCTGCTTGAAGGCGACGCCGAGTTGCTGCTGATGGTTGGCGAACCTATGCCAGAGGATCGCTTTGAGGCGCGGAAACGCGGACTTGAGTTGGATTGCGTACCCATCGCATGGGATGCGTTGGTGCCCCTCGCAAACCGGGAGAACCCAACTGTGGCCATCACAACTGCGCAAGTCCAGGATGCCTACAGGCGCAGGTTGACGAACTGGGGCGCACTGGGGGGGCCTGACGAACAGCTTCGTCCCTACCAGGCACAGCGCGATTCGACGTGCTGGCGCCTCATGAAGCAGACACTGCTCGAGTGCGTTTCCGTTGAGTCAGCCCAGGAGATGATCGAGCAATCCATGGCGGAGTACGAGGATTGGCGCCGTAACGAGCAACCCGACGCCTATCTCGGCATCTGGCACCCGCTTACCGAGGCCATGCATTCGGACACGTACGGTCTATTCTACGCCACATTCCAGTGCCTGCCAGATCTGCGCACGCTCAAACCCCTCGCCATCGACGGTGTGGCTCCGTCCCTCGACACCATCCGGTCCGGCGAGTACCCCTACGTCGTGACGGTCAACGCGATTGTTCGGTCGGATTCACCGCCCGATTCCGGCGCGCGGCAGTTGCGAGAGTGGCTTCTGGGTCCGGAAGGCCAGGAAGCACTGGAGAAATGTGGATTTGTGCCGATCACTGCGTGTGAGCCCCATCCGAATAGCTGACAGCCGACCGCCAACAGTCCCCTACCGTCCGCCCTGTTCGTCGATGATGCGCATGGTGTTGCCGGCTTGGGCTTGGCAGATGGCGAGGGCGAGTCCGTCCGCGGCGTCGTCGGGACGGGGGATATCGTCGAGGTTCAGCAGGATCTTGACCATTTCCTGGACCTGACGTTTGGTGGCTTTGCCGTAGCCGACGACGGCGTTTTTCACTTCGAGGGGACTGAACTCGCCGATGGGCAGGTTGGCTTGGGCGGCCGCCAGCGCGAGGACCCCGCGGGCCTGGGCGACCGCGATGCCGGTGGTCACATTCTGCGAGAAATACAGTTTCTCGATGGCCACCGTCTCCGGGGCGTATTCGGCGATGAGGCGGGTTGCTTCCTCGTAGATATGAACCAGGCGCACCGCAAAATGCTGGTGCGCCGGGGTGCGTATCGCGCCATGGGTCAGGTGAGTGAGCCGCGTGCCCTTCTGTTCGATCACGCCGTATCCGGTCGTCGCCGTTCCGGGATCGAACCCGAGCACACGCATCTATGCGTCCACGAGGGCCGCCATCTCCTCCTCGGAGATGTCGAAGTTGGCATACACGTTCTGGGCGTCGTCCTGGTCTTCGAGCGCCTCCATCAACCGGAGCACCGCGCCCGCTTCCCTGCCCTCGACCTTAACGGTGTTCTTGGGATACATGGTCAGTTGGGCGTTCTCGACGGTGAGCCCGGCCTCTTCAAGCGCCACATGGACCGCGTGCAACTCGCCGGGTTCCGTGGCGATCTCGTACACATCGCCTTCCGTGTCCACATCGTCCGCGCCGGCTTCCACCGCCTTCTCAAAGATCTCGTCCTCGTCGCAGGCGTCTTTCGGGACAGTGATGAGGCCTTTGCTCTCGAAATTCCACGTCACCGCGCCATTTTCGGCCATGCTCCCACCGTGTTTGGTGAGCAAGTGGCGGATTTCGGCCACCGTCCGGTTCTTGTTGTCCGTGAGCACGTCGACAATCACGGCCACGCCGCCCGTCGCATACCCTTCGTACCGAACTTCATCGTAGGTGACACCGGGCAATTCGCCCGTGCCCTTTTTGATGGCTTTCTCGATGTTGTCCTTGGGCATGTTCTGTGAACGCGCCGTCAGCAGCACTGTGCGGAGTCTGGGGTTGGCGTCCGGGTCGCCGCCTCCCATCTTGGCGGCCACGGTGATTTCCTTGGCCAATCTCGAGAAGATCTTGCCGCGTTTCGCGTCAAGAGCGCCCTTCTTCCGCTTGATGGTGCTCCACTTAGAGTGACCGGACATAGGATGGTGTCTCCAAATAACCAGGGTTAACGGCCGATTCCGGCCCCATGATGTACCGCCGCAAGTATACCAAGTCACCCATGTCACTGGCAATCGGGCGGTGGAACGGAATCCACAACGACTATGGGCATACCTTCCGGCCTCCTCGCCCACCCAAGTGTGCCACCGACTAGCTGGTTAGTCGGTGTCCGGCATGCACGGAGCAGGTTCTCGCCTGGAATCCCGGACGCCAAATGCGCGCGCTCCTCATCTTGACCGAATTCTCCCGGCCGTCTACCCTAGACGATGATTGCCCACCCGGTCGCGCGCGGGGCGCTACCGGTACAGTCGACGGGAGAACCGACCATGACGAAACGGGGATGCGTGAAATGGGGATTGTGGGGACTCGGTGCGCTGGTGGTTCTCCTGATTGTGACGTTCTGGCTGGGATGGGCGTTGCCGTTCTGGGGGATTCCCTTCAACGCCCAGCGTCATGGCACACCTCCCCTAACCCCCGCGTGGGCCCTCGAATGCTGGTTGTGGGAGGATGACGTCAATACGGCCGAGGCCGTTCTCGAACTCCTCGAAGGCTACGAGAAACACGACTTCCCCGTGCGCACCATCATGATCGACAGTCCATGGACCACCCGCTACAACGACTTCATCGTGGACGAACGTATCTATCCCAATCCCGAGCAGTTCTTCAAAGGGCTCGAAGACCGCGGCTACCGCGTGGTGCTGTGGATGACGTGCATGGTCGACAGCTACAGCAAGGACACGGCCCTCCAGGATTCGGCGGACTGGTTCGCCGAAGCCCGCGACAAAGGATACGTCGCCGCCGACGGGTACGAGATGAAATGGTGGAAGGGGAAGGGCGGATTTATCGACTACACCAACCCCGAAGCCGTGGAATGGTGGCGCGGGTTGCAACAGCAGGTGCTCGATTGGGGCGTCGACGGCTGGAAACTTGACGGCACCGCCACATACTTCTCATCGACTCTCGGCCCCATGCCCATCTTCCCCTACCAGAAGACGAGCCAGGGCTGGATGACCACGCGCGGCTACATGGACCACTACTACCGCGACGAGTACAAGCACGGCCTGGAGAAGAACCCCGAGTTCATCACCCTGTCGCGTGCGCTGGACCGCTGGTGGCACCCCGAAGGCTTCGCGCCCATCGACGCCGCGCCCGTCACCTGGGTCGGCGATCAGGACCACACCTGGACCCTCGAAGACGAAGGCATTGAAGAGGCGCTCACCGACATTCTGGGCAGCGCCAAGCTCGGGTACTGCGTTATCGGGTCGGATGTGGGCGGATACGGCGGCGGCACCATCCCGGCGAATGTGTACATCCGCTGGGCCCAGTTCTCCACCTTCTGCGGACTCTTCCTGAACGGCGGCCACGGCGAACGGGCCATGTGGAAACGGTCCGAGGAAGAACTGACCATCATCCGCAAGTACGCGTGGCTCCACACCGAGCTTATCCCGTACATCTACAGCCACGTTGTCGCCTGTCACAACGGCGGGAAGCCGCTCATGCGGCCGGTGAAGGGCAAGTACCACTACCTCTTCGGCGACGACTTCCTGGTCGCCCCCATCTACGAGGACAAGCTGACGCGCGAAGTGACTCTGCCGGAGGGCACATGGCGCTATCTGTTCGACGATGGCGAGGTGATTGGAGGTCCCAAGACCTTCACCAAAGACTATCCGCTCGACGAATTCCCCGTGTACGTGCGTGACGGCGCCGTCGTCCCGTTGAACGTATCGCGCGACTACACCGGATTCGGCGACAAGGATTCCGAGGGGTTCCTGACCCTCGCCATCTACCCGAAGGGCAAGAGTTCTTTCGCCGTTGAGCATCCCGACGGCGGCCGGAGCATGGTGTCGGTCACCGCCGCGGATACCATTGAGGTTTCACTTACCGGCGCACGGAAACCCCACATCCTCCGAATCCTGCTCGACGAGAAACCCGCGTCCGTAGAACACGAAGGCGTGATCCTGACAGAAGGCGACGCATGGCGGTACGACACCGACGATCACCGGTTGTGGATTCGCCAACCCGAGTCAAAGGGCGGCGCCTACATCGTGAAACGAGCGATCGCGCGGTAGGGGCGCGCCTGCGGCGCGGCCGGCTCCGCGGAAGCGGAGCCCAACCCCGTCGCTAGGCCTGCGTTGCGGTGACCACGTGAAACGTTCGGGCCATAGGTGTCCTACGCGGTCCTCTCCCGTCATTCTGAACGAAGTGAAGAATCTCGTTCGCCCTGAATCCGCGCCCTCTCGGCTGCCCCCTACTTGATGAGCCGCAGGTTGAAGGGATACCGGTACGTCTCGCCCTCATTCGCCTTCAACCCGGCCATGATACACAGCACGATGTTCGCGATGGTGAGGGCCAACGAGGTGAACACACCTATCAGGACAAACGCCAAGACCGCCGAGATGACGTACCCGATGAGCATCGTGATCTGGAAGTTCAACGCTTCCTTGCCCTGGTCATCGACAAACGGATGCTCCTCGCGCTTGATGAGCCACACGATGAGCGGCCCCAGGAACCCAATGATTCCCAGCAGGTGACTGAGCATGGCGAACGTGCGGGCATCTTTCTCCGAAGCTTCTGGCATAGCGAAATCTCCTCAGTTCGCCGTCGTCGGCGATTATCCTCCCAACGCTCCCGGAGTATGCCGGGGACTCGAAATTCTGTCAACCGCCCGTTTGTTGAGCCGTGCCCCCGGACCTGCTACACTACTGCGCCTGAAACCATCTGTCGAGGGCAATCCCGTCACGGGATTCGTCCCCCGCTTAACCTATTCCATGCCAAGGAGGTAGGAGAATGTCACTCAGTCCGCACGGTGGAAAACTGATTAACCGGTTCCTAACGGGAGACGCCCTGGATGCTGCCAGAGCGTCGGCCGCGAACCTCCCCGCCCTCAAAGTCGACACGTACGCCGCGTTCGACATCGACTGCATCGCCAAAGGCATCTTCAGCCCGCTCACCGGGTTCATGAACGAAGCCGAAGTGCGCGGCGTCATGGACGGCATGCACCTGCGTCCCGGCATCCCCTGGACCATCCCGATTGTGCTGTCCGCCGACAAAGCCCAGGCCGACGCATTCGAGGTCGGCGGCGACGTCGCCATCGAAGACGACGAAGGCGACATCGTGGCGATTCTGCATCTCGCCGAGAAGTTCGACGTCGACCGCGGCGAGCTGTCGGAGAAGGTCTACGGCACGAAGGATGAATCCCACCCGGGCGTGGCCTATACCATGGCCCTCGGTGACGTGCTGCTTGGCGGCGACATCGACGTGCTGAAGCCTCGGTCCATCGAGTTCCAGGACCACAACCTGACGCCGGTCGAGACCCGCGCGGCCTTCGCGGAACGGGGTTGGAAACGGATCGTGGCGTTCCAGACGCGCAATCCCATCCACCGCGCCCACGAATACCTCACGAAATGCGCCCTCGAAATCTGCGACGGCCTGCTGATTCATCCGCTCATGGGCACCACCAAGAGCGACGATATCCCCGGCGACGTTCGGATGCGGTGCTACGAGACCATCCTCGACCTGTACTACCCGAAAGACCACGCCATGTTGTCGCTCATGCCGGTCAACATGCGGTACGCCGGACCGAAAGAGGCGATCTTGCACGCCATCGTCCGCAAGAACTACGGCTGTACCCACTTCATCGTGGGCCGCGACCATGCGGGTGTGGGCAACTTCTACGGCACCTATGACGCCCACGAGATCTTCGAGAAGTTCGACCCGGCCGAGATCGGCATCACGCCCTTGTTCTTCGACCACGCCTTCTACTCCACGCTCACCAAAGGCATGGCGTCGACGAAGACCTGTCCCGGCGGCAAGGAAGATCACATCTTCCTGAGCGGCACCAAGGTGCGCGAAATGTTGCAGGCCGGCGAAATGCCGCCGCCTGAGTTCACGCGCCCCGAAGTCGCCAAGATTCTCATCGAATGGGCTCGGAACGCCGACTAAACCGGCGATACTCGATCTGAAAACGGGGACCGACCCGGGCTGCGTCCACCGACCGCGGACGAAGCCGGGTCTGTTCCCGTTTTGTGAAGGAATAGGCCATGAGCAGCACGCCTATCGAACGCGTTCTGGTGATCGGGCTGGACTGTGCCACGCCGCAGTTCGTGTTCGGACCCGACCGGTTCGACCTGCCCAACCTGCGCGCCTTGGCCGATCGCGGACTCTGGGGACCGCTTGCGAGTTCCCACCCGCCCATCACCGTCCCGGCGTGGGCCTCCATGTTCTCTGGACGCGACCCCGGCGCCCTCGGCATCTACGGATTCCGCAATCGCAAGGACTACTCCTACGACGGCATGTTCACCGCAAACGGCGCGGCCGTCCGCGTACCCCGGGTGTGGGACATCCTGTCCCGCGCAGGCAAGAAGAGCGTGGTCCTCGGCGTTCCCCAGACCTATCCACCCAAACCCTTGAATGGGTGGCTCGTATCCGGTTTCTTGGCCCCCGACACGTCCGCGAACTACACCTATCCGAAACAGCTCAAGACCGAGCTGGAAGACGCCCTCGGCGAGTACATTCTCGATGTGAAGGACTTCCGCACGAACGAGAAGGACGAACTCCTGAAGCGCATCCACGCGCTCATGGAGAACCGGTTCGACGCCGCGCGGCATTTCATGACGTCCAAGCCATGGGACTGTCTCTTCATGGTGGAGATGGGCGTGGACCGCCTGCACCACGCATTCTGGAAGTTCTGCGACCCCGATCATCCCAAGTTTGAACCCGGCAACCCCTACGAGCACGTCATCCGCGACTACTACCAGGCGGTCGACAAGCGGATCGGCGAATTGCTGGACCTGGTCGGCGACGAGACGGCGGTGCTGGTGGTGTCGGACCACGGCGCGAAATCCATGGTGGGCGGCGTCTGCGTGAACCAGTGGCTCATCAACGAAGGGCTGCTCACCGTCAACGACACCCTCGCCGAGCCTCGGCGCATTGAAGACTGCGACATCGACTGGACCCGGACCAAGGCATGGAGTTCGGGCGGGTACTACGCCCGCCTGTTCCTGAATGTTGAGGGCCGCGAGCCCAACGGCATCATCCCGGCGGCCGAATACGAGTCTTTCCGCGACGAGATGGTGCAGAGGCTTGAGGCCATGACCGGCCCTGACGGCACGCCCTTAGGGAACCGGGTCCACAAACCCGAGGATCTATACCCCACGGTGAACGGCGTGGCCCCGGATCTCTTCATCTATTTCGGGGATCTGGCGTGGCGCTCGGTCGGCACGGTAGGGTTTGATAGCATCTACACGTTCGAGAACGACACCGGGCCCGACGACGCCAACCACGACTACAACGGGATTCTGATTCTCGACGACCGAACAGGCCGCGACGGACAGGAAGTGACGGACGCCCAGTTGATGGATATCGCGCCGACTGTGCTGCGGTTGCTGGGCCAGGATGTGCCCGGCGACATGCAGGGTCGTCCCATCGGCGTCAACGAGTGACCACTTTGGGAGAAGGTGCAATGAAGCACGCCGTTTCCATACAATTGACCGGCGCGAACGTGGCCGATACGGCGAAGGCTCTCGCCACACGGCTCCTCGATCTGGGACGGATGGTCGAGCGCATCGACGATGCCATGGCCGCGCGGTTTGGCGGGTCCGACGGCGCCAACGGCGTATGCGGCCTGCTGACCAGAAACGGGGTTGTCGTCTTGGCCATGTACGCGGAGGCGGCGCCGGAAGGCGACGTGCTCGCCACCGAGATCGACGCCAACGACACGCCCGATTTCGCTGCCGAGAAGATACTGGATGAACTCCACGAGGCCGGCGTGGTCGACCTCGACACGGTCGAATACTCCCCCGAAGAGGAGGAGCAGGTCCGCAAGCGTCTCGCAGACCTGGGATATGTAGAATAGGCCAAGTCCACAAGGAACGCGCCACGAGCAATGCACGTCGGAGTCAACACACTGAATCTGAGGACCAGGCACGCGGGGGAGGAGTTTGCCTATCTGCGTGAACTGCTGCGGCGTCTCCATCGCCTCCATTCGGAACTCAATTTCGTGTTGCTCACGGGGGACGACGCAGACGGGTTCGATGAGTGGCCGCGTGTTTCCGTCTCACCCGGTTCGTGGATTAGGCGCGGTCCGGACCGGTTGCACAAGGTGGCCCTCGACGCCGGCATACAATGCATTCTGTCGTCGGTCGAATGCGCGCCCGGACGCGGCCCCATCCCCACCATCCTCTATTCCGTCGACATCGTGCGGCACCTGCACGACATTGGGGACAGCGGCCGCCGCAAAACCGCCCGTCTGAAGCACCTCGGCCAAGCGTGTTTCGAAGCGCGCGCCATGCTGGCGCCGTCCCGTCTCGAGAAGCAGGCCCTTCTGGACTACGTGGAAGTCCCTCTCGACAAGGTGATTGTGGCCCCTTGGGGCGTTGACGAAGCCTTTGGCGAACCCCAGCACTGCTTCGTGCAGAAACCCTACATCCTGATGACGGGCGGCACAGGCCCGGCCACGAACATTTCGCGTGCGCTGGAAGCCTACCGCCGGTTACGGCCGCGACTGCCTCACAACCTCGTGATCGTCGGTCAATCGGGTAGCGAAGAACTTGATGACTGGGGCGACGGCGTCATGCGGGTCGACACCGTGCCCCCGCCTCAACTGGCGTCCTTGTTCCAGCACTGCGACCTGTATCTGTGCCCCACCTTCTACCCAGGGCCTTCCCTGTCGATTCTGCAGGCCATGCGCGCCAGCGCACGCATCGTGGCCACACGGTCCGGCACTATCCCAGAATTCGCGGGCAACGCGCCCATCTACTTCGAGAAAGAGAGCGGCCGGTCGCTCATGGAAGCCATCGTGCGCGCCGTCGAAGAACCGGTCGAAGAGCGGGAACCCATCACTCACGCCGCCGCCGCCCGTGCCAGCGAGTACACCTGGAACGCCTGCGCGGGTCAGGCCCTGAAGGTGTTCCGGTACATTTAGGAAAATGTAAGAAAACGGGGACTGTACCAAGCGAGCGAGTCCCCGAGCGAGACGGGACTGTCCCCGTTTTCTGGTGCGGCGAGCGAGACGGAATTGCCCCTGTTTCCCGATTGACACGCCGAGCGAACACGACAGGAGACCCATCATGACCACCAACCATCACACGCGCGCACTCCTCATCGCCGCGGTCCTGTTCCTGGCCGTGTGCGCAACGGCCTCGGCCGAGAACGACGCTGTCATCTGGCTCAACCCTGGTATCAACGACTTCGAAGCCATCGGTGAATTCGAGGCGGTACAGTACGGCACCGCCGAGGTGGATCGGCGCAGTGCCGATTTTGGTATGGCCACATACGACCTGCGCCTGCGGTTGCCATTCGGCCGGACCGAGACCTCGGAGTGGATCGTCTCCGGCGACGTTGAACTCATCGACACGACGGGATCGCCCCGCCTGCGCCGTACTCGCAGCGAGGTCCCAGGCGAACTGTACGACGTGAGTTTCGGCGCCATGTACCGCCATCTCTTCGACAACGATTGGCTGGCCGGCGTGACCCTCTCCGTCGGCAGTGCCAGCGACACGCCTTTCGGCAGCATGGACGAGGTCTACGGACGCGCGGGCGGCTTCGTCCGCATTCCGCACCTGAAGTACACGGCCTTCCTCGTCTACCTCGACATCAACACGGCGCGGTCCTTCCCCGTCGTACCGGGCGTGGGATACCAGTTCCCCATCAGCCGTCAGGCCTGGGCCATGCTCGGTTTGCCCATCGTCGCCACCGGCGGCAAAATCGGCGAACGCGTGTCCTTCTTCGCCTTCTACCAACCGCCGGGTACCGTCGATTCCGAGATCGCCTACCACGTTTCGGAGAACTGGGCCGGTTCCCTCGGATTCGACTGGCATTCCGGCTCCTTCGCCCTCAGCGACCGCCGAGACAAGGACGACCGCTTCGTCATTGCTCAGAAACGGTTCAAAGCCGGTGTGGAATACCGCCGCCCCCTCGACGCCGAAGGCGCCTACTGGAAAGCCGAACTCCTGGGCGGCTACGCCTTCGACCGCACCATTGCCGAAGGCGAAGACATCGACGAACGCGACGAACGCGAGCTCGAAGTTGACAACACCTGGTTCGCCGGACTCGACGTGGAAGTGCGGTTCTAACCTGCGGGCTAGCCGTCCTCTCACTTCTTCGCGGCGGCTGCGCGCTTCGTCCTCATGTCCTTGCGCATCCAACCCAGCGTGTAGTGCTTGGCGGACGGCAGACCCACCAGCCCGTCCTCGGGCAGGGTGTTGAGATAGGCTTCGAGGGTGTCGATAGCTGCATCGGCGGCGGCCAAAGCCTCCGTGTCGTCGGGTTGGGCGGACTGGACGGCGCGCTTCGCGGCGTAGTAGATCGTGAGATAGCCCTGGTACCGTTGAAAGAAGGCGACCCGTTCGGTGTAGCGCGTACCTTCGACGGCCGCCGCGGCTTCATCCAGCAGCGCCCGCATCTCGTCGAAGTGTTCGTCGAGCTTGATCTTGCGGCCATTGCGTTCGTTGGGGCCCGCCGCACGGAATGCCTTGGCCCGGATGTCGAAGTACCGGCGCATGGGGGCCGCGGCCGGACCAAAGAACCGCGCGCACACATCGTCAACGACGGCCTCGGCACGAACATCGATGTCCCACGTCTTCTTCGCGGCGACATAGTACGTGAGCAGATTGGCGGCCCAATGGTTGCCGCCTTCGATGGTCATCATGCGCACGCCGTTGTCGGCGAAGAAGTCGAAGTCGTCGTCCATGAAACTCCACGCAGCCACGG
>JAAEQP010001196.1 GCA_024231375.1 bacterium
GACACCAACATCCTGTTTCGCATGATCGGTCCCGAAGGCGCCCATTCACGGGTCCATGGGTCGAACGTCTTCATCGACCGAAAAGCGCCCAAGGACCAGCGGTACAAGGCCGTATCGCAGGGCATCTACACCACGGGCACGCCGCCGCACCGCGTGACAGGCATGGTGTCGCCCGATGGGCTTCGTTGGACGCGCTACGGCTATCCCATCTGCGACATGTTCGCCGACAGCCAGTATTCGGGATTCTGGGACGACGCACACGGCGAGTACGTGATCTATGGCCGCGTCGGCGGCCGCGGACGATCCATCGGGCGTTCGCAGAGCAGCGACTTCGATGAATTCGCGCCGTTGGAACTGGTGCTCCAGACGACGGACGAAGATCCAGCGGACAGCGATCTGTACAACCCCGCCGCCATGAAGTATCCCTACGCGGCCAACGCGTATTTCATGTTCACGAGTCTGTTCCAGCATGGCCCGCAAACGCTGGACGTGCGCATGGCGGTGAGCCGGGACGGCATCCAATGGACATGGCCGGACCGCGCTACACCCCATATCCCCCTTGGCGACGCGGGCGCCTTCGACTCGGGCTCCATCTACATGGGCCAGGGGATGCTGAGCGTGGGCGATGAGGTGTGGCAATACTACGGCGGATCCCCGTTGCGCCACGACGAAAGCAAGTTGGACGTGTTGACGAAACCCGGCAACAGCCGGACCTACAGCCGCGTCGTCAACCGGATGGACGGATTCGTGTCCGCCGACACCGGGGCCGAAGATGGTTTCTTCGTGACCCCGCCGCTCCTGTTCCAGGGCAATATCCTGAAACTGAACGTAGATGTGCGGGATGGGGGCGCCGTGCGAGTCGGTCTGCTGGATGAGTCCGGGGAGGCCATCCCCGGCCGGTCGGTTGAGGACTGCACGGTCATAACCGGTGACCACATCGACACGCTGGTCCGGTGGGGCGAGTCTGGCGACGTCACGAAGTGGTCCGGCACACCCACCCGGCTACGGGTCGAGCTGAAGAACGCCAGCCTCTATGCGTTCCGGTTCGCCGTCGGCTATGCTGAGAAAGGCCGGGACCACTAAAGGCCCGCTATTACTTCGACATTTCTCTGTTGGTTTAGGTATTGTTTCCCCGAGTGTTGCTCTGATATCTTCATATCTTGACCATTGGGGATATCTTCACGGACCGGAATCGTGCGAACCGTGCTGCAGGACGGGCTCCCAGTTCGTCGGCTCCACGGATGGGGGACCAGTATGGGTATGATAGCCATACCGTCGAATGGGCCGGAAGACTGGCAACAAGTGCTCGCCGATCCGCTTCTTCATTGGCGAAGCGGCGCTTCGGCCATGACACTCGCCGTGGCGTGGGAAGACGCTCGAGGTGAGTTCCCGCCCGAAGTCGATGCGATGCTGAACGGCTCATCTCTACCAGAGCTCAGAGGGACACAGCCACTCCTGGTCATTCCTGAATATGGGGTCGCCTTGCCCGGCGGTTCCCGCGCATCGAAGACGGACGCCTTTGTGGTCGCAAAGGGCAACCAGGGGTTAGTCACCATTGCCGTTGAAGGAAAGGTTGACGAGCCATTCGGCCCCTTGGTTGGGGAGAAGCGGAGAAACGCCTCCGACGGACAGTCGAAACGCCTGGAATTTCTTCGGTGCAAACTAGGCTTAAGCGAGCTACCTGACGACATACGCTACCAACTGTTGCACCGGTCGGCATCAGCGCTTCTGACCGCCGAGGACTTCGGAGCCGTGAGCGCGGTGATGCTAGTCCACTCATTTAGCGCGCAGGAGAAATGGTTTGATGACTTCCAACGCTTCGCGGAACTGCTGGGAGTCTCTGTGGAACCCAATCGGCTGTACGCCGTTCCTCGCAACTCGAAGCCAAGCTTCTCAGTAGGATGGTGTTGTGGCGATCTGCGATTCACTGAGCTGGACCTTACGAAGAAGGAGTAGCGCATGGACCTCAAGAGTATCAGGGTGGACTGGGAGACGTGGGGAATCGCGGCAGTAGTGACGGCGGCCGTCGTTGCTGGACTCGTCTTCAAAGGTTTGTCAGGGGAGACTATCGCGGATGCCGTGAAGGATGTTGGCCAAGCCATGGTCCCGATTGGTGCTGCCGTTGTGGCGGCGCGGCTTGTGACGCGCGAGATGGACCCTTCCAAGCGCTTCCAGCAGTCAGGCGAAAGGGCTCTGGAGAGTGTACAGAGGAAGCATAGGGCGATCCTTTCGGGCCCTTCTGGAAGCCGTGAGAAATACGATCCCGAGAATCCGGGAAAGGCTGGCAGATACCTCTTCGTGCGGCGCAACGGGAAGGGGAGGAAGGCTCAGTTGGTGTCAGTGGTTCCGCTCGCAGAGGGGATCGTCGAAGTTCGAGTCTCAAAGACGACGCTCCTAGTGCTTGGCGAGAGTCGCGACAGCGTCGAGCAAGCCCGACAAGCCGTGAAGAGGCGTGTTGGCGACGAGGTGAAGCATATGCTTGAGGACAGGTGGCGCGGCACTTTCGAATTGCTTGACCACAGTCATCCTGACATCGCAGTTGCGCTGGACTTTGACGAACGAAGTATGGGGTACCGGAGATTCGCCAAGGCAGTGGCAGATTGCGCTGAGACAGCGACGAGCGTGTTGGAGACAGTCGGCCAAGTGTAAGCGGGTGTCCGTGAGCCAGCGTCCGAAAGGGGAGTTCTCTGCCCGGTGCCGTCGTCACAACGCTGCCCCTGAGAAAGTGGAACAGACATATCCTCAACGGCCGCCGCCTTTGTGAATCCTTCTATGCCCTTCATTCTCATCCGGCGGCTGAGAGGGCACATCCCGTTGACCCCCGACGGGGCGAGGGCGTACAATCCCGTCGCATGGTCTCAATGCGGGCAAATCATCGAAGGAGACGTCGGTCACAATGGGTCAAACGAACTATGAAGACATTCTCGCGCGATTCAAAGACGCGCGGGTTCTGGTTGTAGGCGACATCTATCTGGACGAGAACGTATTCGGCGTAGTAACGGGCATCAGCCTGGAAGCGCCCATCCCGGTCTACGAGGTCCAGGAAAAGCGCCACAATCCCGGGGCCGCGGGCAACGCGGCGTGCAATGTGGCCGCTCTGGGCGCCACGACATACATGGTGGGCTACGTGGGCGACGACGTAAACGCCGACATCGTGCGCCGCGAATTCGCGGTGCGCAATGTGGACACGTCGGGCGTGGTGGTCCATCCCACACGGGCCACAAACACCTACGGCAAGCTCAAGGCGGGCGGTCACAACATCCCCGAGCAGGAGATTCTGCGCACCGATACGCCATCGCCGGTGTTCCTGGAGGGCGCGGTCGAAGATGAAGTCATTGCCAACATCAAAGCGCGCGCACCCGAAGTCGACGCCATCGTGGTCGTGGATCAGGTATCGTCCGTGGTTACGGAACGGGTGATCGAGGCCGTGGTGGCATGTGCGAAAGAGCACGGATGCCTGACAGTGGGCGATTCGCGCGCTCGCGCAGGCGCACTGAAGGGATTCGACGTGGCGGTGCCGAACGACCGCGAGGCGGGCATTGGCACGGACATCGACGTGGTGGACGAAGCGTCGCTGAACGAGGCGGCGCAGGCCCTGCTGAAGGTCGTGAAGAACGCGCTGATTACGCGGGGCGGCGAAGGCATCACGGCGTACAAGGAAGACGGAAGCACATGTACGGCGCCAGTCACGGTACTGCCGCACGAGGTGATCGACGTGACGGGCGCAGGCGATACCGTGACAGCCGCGGTGACCCTGACGTTGGTGTCGGGCGGCTCGTTTGAAGACGCTGCCGTGGTCGGCAATGCGGCGGCGGGCGTGGCGGTGAAGCAACCCAGCGTGGTGACCGTGTCGAACGAGGAAGTGCTGCAGGCGCTGTCGGGCCAGGGTGGTCCTGCGAAGCTCAAGAGTTTGGATGAGTTGAAGGTGTACCTGGACCGTGAGAAGGCCGAAGACAAGAAGATCGTCTGGACCAACGGCTGTTTCGATATTCTCCACGTAGGACACATCACCTACCTGCAACGGGCCGCCGCGCAAGGCAACATCCTGGTGGTGGGGTTGAACAGCGACGAATCCGTCAGAAAAGTGAAGGGTCCGGACCGTCCAATCATCCACGAGCAAGATCGTGCCCTGGTGTTATCGGCCCTCCAGTGCGTGGACTACATCGTCATCTTCGGCGAATCCACTACGACGTCGATTCTGAAGAAGCTGGAGCCGGACGTGTATGCGAAGGGCGGCGACTACACCATCGACACGATTGTGCAGGAAGAGCGTCGCGTGGTCGAAGGATACGGTGGCAAGATCGCTATTATCCCGGGGGTACAGGGCCGGTCGACAACGAATATAATCGCGAAAATCGCGCCCGGCACATAGCCCCTGGCCGAGAGGGTTCGAGAGACAATCCGCGCCGCATCGGACAGGGGTCCGGGGCGGCGCGGTTTGCGCGATGGGAAGCGGTTCACCCCTTGGGGCTGAATGATCGACTTGTCTCGGATTCGTTTGAC